>DATFHI010000261.1:0-6796 GCA_035248525.1 Fimbriimonadaceae bacterium
GGCCGCTGGAATTTACGGAAGTCACCAAAAAATTGAAGCCCTGATTGTCGTCTGCTTTGCCCAAAGCTGCGTTTTAGATGTAGGCCTCTTTGGAAAGGAATGGAATGAGTACCTACATCAAGCCCAACGTCTACGTTCGCATTCAAGAATTGGAGACTCCCAACGCCCCGCGACCGCTGCCCCTGGAAAGTGGCTTTTCCGAGGGTCAAGCGTATGAGGTTTTGGGATTGCACGTGCCGTCAGATTCTTCAAAGGCATTTCTGATCTTGAAGAATGATTACGACGAGATGTGGTTCATCTCGGTGCGGCATTGCCGAATCGTGGACTTCCCGATCGAAGGGTTGATGTGCTCGCCTGGAGAGCGATTGCACGCAGCCGAACGCATCGGCCATCTGTTCTGAAAAGGAATGGTGCGCGGGAAAGGACTCGAACCTTCACGCCTTGTGGGCACTACCACCTCAAGGTAGCGCGTCTACCAATTTCGCCACCCGCGCGCGGATTGGAATTATACCCGTCGCCGGGATCACTTGAGCAGCATTGGCATGAAGACTCCGCCTACCACAGACCGGGCTTGAAAACCCGCCTGCTTACCGCTGTCGGTGTAGTACCAGTCAGCTAGAGGAACACGGCTAGTCGTCTCATTCATCCACTTCCAGATCGGCTTGATGTGGGTGTCGAATTCGGTCCGGGAGTCGGTAAGACATGCGGTCCAGATGCACCAATCGAGCTTGGTGTAGGCACTCCGATTATCCAACGGGAGTCCGTACTTTCCGATCCGATTATTATAGGATGCCAGTTCCTTCTGATAGACCTTTTTGGGGAACAGGTTGAGCTTGAGCACCTTGTCCCAGATCAGGTTGTATTTCTGACTCCAGGTGCCGGGCTTGTCGAAGGCCAGCCGGAAGTGATCGCCATCGTCGGCCAACTTCATCCAATCCTTGGCCATCGCTTCCGCCCGTTTGCGTATTGCCGCAGCATGTGACTTGGTCGCACTGTCGGGGGATAGAGCCGGGAGAATTTTTGCGTACGCGCCCAACGCGACAATCGCCTTCAGTGAAAGGTTGGCATTATGGGCCAGGTGGCCGGCGAAGTCGTCGGTGCAGAGCTGATTGTCGGGATCGAGACCTTTCTTCATCAAGTAATCGGCCCACTTGTCCAGAAGCCCACGATATGGACGAACGAACTCGAGAGATCCCTTGCGTTCCACCAAAGCGGAAGCGAGAATTAAAAGGTTGCCGCACTCCTCGACGGGCATTTGATCCTCTTCAGTCTTTTCGCCGCCACCGTACACCTGACCGTTTGCGAGTGGATATTGACCTATGTCATGGGGTGCAAAGTCGAACTTCCATCGCGGTGTGCTCGCGTAGATGAAGAGCGGGCGCAGATTTGCTTCAAGAAGTTCTGGGTTCAGCCAAAGCATAATCGGAGCCGCTGGGTACAGAACATCCACGGTTCCGATACAACCGTTACTGAAGTTTTCTTTGCTAAACATCATCGGCTCTCCGTCGATGTCGGCAACAATCTTATGCGCGGCAAAAGCTTGGCGGTATGACAAGACCGCCAAGTCGGCATATTCGCGTCCACCCTTCTCTTCTGCCTCTTGCCTAACCATGCGATCCAACTCTTCTGCCGCCGCTAGGTACTGCCGGTCCTTTAGCAACGCGTTCTTGAGGACCGCCTCAAAGGACCCTAACTTCGCTTTCGCATAACTCGGTACGGGACGCCGCATCCATTCAAGGGAATCGATGTCGTCGTAAGCAAGCACGATCTGGTGGTCATTTCCCGCCGAGATTTCCATCGCGGATGCGACGACCGGCCAATCTCGGTTGGCCGGCCGAGGCATATTTAGGTCGTCGCTATCCGGCAAGGTGCCATCTTTGGCAAAGCCGGAGCGGCAAGCGACATCGCCGCCGACCGCCAACTTTGCTCCAGTTGGAGGGATTACATAGAGATGTCCCCAATCGATGCGATGGTCATCGCCAGAGCGGTTTAGAACGTCCTGAGCCTGTGACCCGATTCGGAGCGCTTCGACACCGGCGATCTTTACCCTGCCCCATTGCACGCGTTGGTTGGACTTGTCGACCACCCACTCTCCGGTCACATCCATGTACACCTGAACCTTGTGCGAAACTTTATCGACCGGCTCGTATTTGAACCTTATGTAAGCCACGGGGCTCGAGAGTGCAACCAAATCTTCAGGAAGCGTGGGAGACACAAACGTTACATGCAGCCGTGCCCCGCCACCTTCGAAGGTGTAGTGTGTGCTGGTGGATTCCACTCGACACTCCGTCTGATTCAAAGCGGGGATCTCTCCACCGGGCGATCCCGCCCACCGATAAGTCTTGCCATCGATCCGCACCAAGCCGCAGAGTCCTTGAACGGCGCCCGTCCAATGCCTGGTCCAGCCATCGGTTAACTTGCCATTAAAACTCCAAACGCTAAAGAAGGGATCGTGGGCGATGAGGGGTACCGCAGGCGGGCGAAAACTGGCTTGGGTCATGGCGATGGCGGCTCCAACTAGCGCGAGCATGATTCAAAGGTTTGCACATCGCTTGGTCGAAGTCAACATTAAAAAACTGTGTATCCGTGGGGTATAGACCCGAACCGTACGCCACGGTTTCAAAAGCAGTCGTTCCTTTATAGAGAGGGCTCATCACGCCCAAATTTACGCGCATAAGGAGAGACGCAAAATGACAATGACGGAAGTCTTCGAGGACAACATTAAGGATCTATACAACGCTGAAAAACAACTGACCAAGGCGTTGCCCAAGCTGGTGAAGAAGGCCAGCGACCCCGCTTTGAAGCAAGCCCTGGAGATGCATCTCCAAGAAACTGAAGAGCACGTTCGACGACTGGAGCAGTGCGCCGAAATGCTGGAGATCAAGCCGACCGGCAAGGTCTGCCACGGCATGATGGGTTTGATCGACGAGGCAAACGAGCACGTCGGTGAGCTGAAGCCCGGCTCAGTAATGGACGGAGTTATTATTCTCTGCGGTCAAAAGGCTGAGCACTATGAGATGACCAGCTACGGCACGCTCTGCGAATGGGGCAAGTTGATGGGCCGAGACGACATCGTCAAGATCCTGAAGATGACGATGAGCGAAGAGGAAAAGGCCGATCAGAAGCTGACCCAACTCGCCGAAGGTGGGATCAATCAGAAGGCCATGGCTGAGGGCAAAGAGTCGATGTCCAAGACCACGACCACCCGAACCAACGGAATGAAGACGCCGCCGAAGCGCGAAAAGGCGATTTCCGGCAAGAAGTAGGGCAAACCCAGTCGGGAATCTCGGGAGCCGATCCATCTAGAATTTAGCGGATGGATCGGCTTCCGCTTTATTACACGTTTGGAAACCACATGCATTGGGTGGACATGCAGTGGTTGTGGGGCTATTACGTGCTGCCGGATTCCATCCGCGACATGCTCCACTTTTGTCGGGAAACCGGCGCGAAGGGGAACGTAAATTTCGACGGGATCGGTTACGAAAAGCTCGCGGCGGAAAATCCAGAAGCCCTGGCCGAATTGAGGGACGCGGTGCAAAACGGCGTGATCGAACCGGTCGGTTGCTCCTATGGCCAACCGTACGGGCTGTTCCACGGCGGCGAATCGAATCTTCGTCAGCGAATCTACGGTGCGCGCACAGTTCGAAGGTTGCTTGGAGTGTGGCCCAAGACTTTTTGGGAAGAGGAGTTCGACTTTTTTCCGCAACTCCCTCAAATGCTTAAAGGATGCGGGTTCGAATACGCCTCCTTGTTCTTCCAATGGACTTGGCACACGCCCGAGGTGCCCAAAGAAGACGTTCCTGTGATCTGGTGGGAAGGGCAGGACGGCTCGCGTTTACTGTGCGCAACTCGGAACAAGCTCAATCTCCATCAATGGCCGGAGGACATGGAGGCCACGTTCGCGGACCTGGCGGCCAATCCGCCGGAGTCCGGTGACGGGCCGACCGCTTTGATTCTGCAATGGCTGGAATTAATGCCCTCCCCCGATTGGATGTGCCGTAGCGAAGTGCTCCTACCCAAGATGCGGGAACTGCTGGCGGATCCGCGGTTCGAAATCCAGATGGCGACGTTGGGGGAATACCTTTCAATATCCCAGCCGAACATTCCCAAACGCACATACACCTTGGATGACGTCTGGCACGGGATGTCTCTGGGTAAGAACGGGGACTACGCCATCCACCGAAGCCACTCCTCTGAGCGCTCATTACTCTCAGTAGAAAGCCTACAAGCGATTTTAGGACTGTTCGGGCGGCCCTACGATAATTGGGACGTCTATCCAACCTGGGAACTGGAGGAGAGCTGGCGCAATCTGCTCGCCGCTCAGCATCATGACAATCACGAATGCGAGGGCCTATGCGGCCATGTTGCTGAACCACAATACGACGCGATTGATAAGCTATTGCTGGGTGGTGAAAGGGGGATCGACCATCTTGCCACGCTGGTAGAAAAGCAGGGCGTGGTTGCCTACAACCCGTTCGGGTGGGAGACGGCGGTAACGATTAATGGTCCAGAGGGTTTTGCGGTTGCCAAGTTGCCACCCTTTGGTTACACGGTAGTGCCTCACGCAGATTTTCAGGTCCAAGAGCACCGCTGGAAAAGTGATGGTGACCTGCTGACCTATTCCCGGGACGGCTTTGAAGTCCGCGTAAATCTGGCCGGAGAGATGGAGATCGCCATTCGCAACAGATCGGGAGCCGAAAGAATTCTAAACCTGCCCCTTGTGAAGTGGCGTAGTGGTGAGCAGGATTTGGACAGCGCCATCATCTACCGAAAACACCTCGACGATGTCTTCCTTATGGCGGGTCCCGAAGGAGACGTAGGTTACTGGCTCTCGGTACCGGAGCACATGGACGCCCTAGATATAACGGTCAGTTTCGAGCCCATGGATGAGCGCGTTCCCAATCCAGGCCTCAACGACGCCGCGAAAACTGTTTGGCGTGTTCCAACTGGGGCCAAACTTATCACTGATCATCCTTACGCAATTTCCGAAGTGCAACCCAATGCAGAATGGCTACGCAAGTATCCGGAAGGCGATTGGATGACCTCGCCCCAATGGTTTGAAAAGGTTACAAACCCCTTCATTTCCCAAAGTTTCGTCGACTTAGTAGATCCGAGCGGTTCGGGGCTGCTCATCCTGCATAACGGAAGTCAGCAATGGTTTTACCGAGACGGAGAAATCCAGAACGTCATCAGCATGACCGACCCTTGGGATGAGGACAACATTCGTACCGACGCTCGAGCAAAGTATCGTGTACTCCTTCACGAAAGCCTATCGAACTCAAAGCGATGGCAACTCGGACGTGAGCTATTTGGGCTGACGTGGTGTACCAATGACCGCGCCATCTCCCGGGTTAGCGATGGAAAAGCGGGCGGCATTCCAGACATTTTCTCAGCCCTCTTTTGCGACGCGCCTAATGTAATCCCAACCGCCTTCTATCGCGAAACCGAAGACTTCTCCGGTAAGTATCTTGATGATTATGCCGGCAAGGGAATGGGATATCCGTTCATTGTTCGACTGGTGGAGTTTGATGGGATCGAAACTGAGGCCACTCTAACCGTTGCCGGGACCGTGGCCAAAGCCTACAAAACCAACCACTTGGGTCAGATTTTGGAGGAGATCACCTCTACCTTGAGGGTGAAAATGCGCCCTTATGAAATCGCTACTGTCTATTTAGACATCGTCGAAGGTCGCAAACAGACCCGAGATCTCGACGCAAAGCGCGAGATCTGGGCAACTGTTCATCGAGTCGTCGAAGAGGTTACTGAAGGGAAATTCTGAAGTCCGGATTTGCCTTGCCAGACAGGTCATTCGTGGTGAAAACCAGGTCTTTTAGGACCGCTGTCTTTGGCACTTCGAAAATGAGCGCGAAGTCGACGGCGGCGCCCGGCAGAACTCGTGGTCCCCTCGTTGCGGCGTCGGTCGAAGCGCCTGCAAAAGCCGCGAAAGATTGCTCGTTCATGTCCGTCAGCGCAGTGTTCTTTCCGCTGTATAGGTCAAAAGTAACGGGCTCCTTGGTGCCATTCTTCAAGCGGCAAATCGCCGCGACAATCTCGTTGTTGGGGCTGGAGGGCGTGTAGTCGTATCCGGAATTGTAGAAGCGAGGCTTGTAGGACGAAGTTCGAACCACTTCCACAAGCGTAAATCGATACTTCCCATTGAAAAGCTCTTGGCCAACCTTGCCTCTTAATCCCTGCACCATATTGGCGCCACCGGGATGGACCAAATTGTAGCCAGAGGAGGTCTTCACTACCGTCATCCCCATGGCCTTTGCGATATCTCCGATCGATGCATAAGTTTTGCCGTTGCGGACGATGACATCCGACGTTGCAAACTTTCCGTCCACGCTAATGCGTTGGATGCTCGCGGAAATAATGGCGGCGGATAATACTCCGATGGCGATGGTCAATCCAATTCGTTTCATGCTCTTCTCCTAGGTTCATTCTAATCTAATCGCGGGGCGGGTACGGCTAACTTTTGGAAGTACTTCCATTCCAACTGCAACCGCATAAATCACCTCCGCGTCTCTACCTAAGTGATCCGTTCGCGCAATCCCGAAGGCGACTGGGCTAAGAACCGCCTGGAGGCGCTGAGTGACGGAGTCTTCGCCATCGCGATGACGATTCTCGTCTTGGACGTTCGGTTGCCGGAACTGGACCGCCATGCCTCCAGCATCGACGTATTCAATGCGCTTGGAAACATGTGGCCAGAGTTGATGGCGTACATCATCAGCTTCGTCATTCTGGGTGGCATGTGGCTGGGCCATCAAAACGCCTTTCATGCCATTAAGAAAACAGA
>DATFHI010000262.1:0-5238 GCA_035248525.1 Fimbriimonadaceae bacterium
TGAAGCCGCAATGTTAGAGGATGATGCTGGCCGACGTCTGGAAGAGTTGGTCGCGGGTGATGCGGAAGCGCTCAGCCAGAAGGTCTATTTCGACCGACTGGACCTGTATCGGCCCATGCTCCACCCCGACTCCGGATGCGCCATCGACCTGTTGGGAGATGAAGGGGTGCTCGTGCTGGACGAGCCGCTGGAACTCGAGACAATCGCAGTTCGAGCGGAGGAAGAACTGACTCAAGCCCTCGCCGCACGGGCGGCGCGTGGGGAAATATTGCACTCCCCCGCAAGCGACTTCATGCTTCCGCCGGATCATTTGGCCAGTCAAGAGCGGACTTTGGCCGCCACGTCGATGAATGCCTTGCCCAATTGGATTCGGGGGGATGTGGCGCGCGAAGTTGGCGCAATGTCATTGGAACCCTACCGGGGACGCGCCGATGCGCTTGCCCTCACCCTGCGCAATTACAAGAAAGACGAATTTCAGCTCGTCATCTCTACCGACCAACCAAACCGAGCCAAAACCGTCCTTTCCCAGGCTGAAGTTTTCGTTGCGCAGGAAGACTCTGCGGAAGCCGGAGCAGCGAGCCTCGCAATCGGCAACTTGGGCGGCGGCTTTGTTTTTCCCGAGGCTAAGCTTGCCATCATCACCGATGCGGAACTCTTTGGAGTTGCCCGCCTCAAGTTGCCCCAAAAGCGCTTCATGGAAGGAGCGCCGATTGCCACGGTTCTGGACCTCCGTCCGGGCGACTACGTCGTGCATATCAACTTTGGAATTGGCGTCTTCCGCGGGTTGGTAAAGCGCGAAGAGCACGGGATCGAGAAAGAGTTTCTCTACATCGAGTATCAGGTTCCGGACAAGCTTTATGTCCCCGCTGACCAACTTGACCGCATCCAGAAATACCTAAATCCCGGCGACGTTCCGCCCAAGCTGAACAAGCTAACTGGAGGTGAGTGGCAGCGCACCTTGGGAAAAGCCCGGGAGGACGCTAAGGAGTTTGCTCGCGATCTCGTCAAGCTGTACGCAGTTCGCAAACAAGTAACTCGGCGTCCTTTCGGTCCCGATTCTCCATTCCAATTTGAAATGGAACAAACCTTTCCTTGGGTCGAGACTCCAAGTCAAATGCGAGCCATTAAAGATGTTAAATTGGACTTGGAAGCTGCCTATCCCATGGATCGTCTCGTCTGTGGCGACGTTGGGTTTGGCAAGACGGAAGTAGCGATTCGGGCAGCCTTCAAGGTCGTACAAGACGGTCGGCAAGTGGCTGTCCTTTGTCCCACCACTATTCTCAGCGAGCAGCACTTTCGAAACTTCCAGGAAAGGTTGGGGTCGTTTGGCGTGCGAATCGAGATCTCAAACCGTTTCCGAACGGCCGCCGAAAAGAAGCAGGTCTATGAGAGCCTCAAAAAAGGCGAAGTCGACATCATCATCGGCACCCATGCGTTGTTGGGCAAAGGAATCGAGTTCAAGAACCTTGGCCTCGTGGTGATCGACGAAGAACAGAAGTTCGGCGTGAAGCAGAAGGAGATGCTCAAGCAGCTCCGCTCGGAGATCGATGTTCTGACCCTCAGCGCCACCCCAATTCCAAGGACGCTAAGCATGGCGCTGATGGACATTCGGCAGATGTCCCTAATCAATGATCCCCCACCCGGCCGGTTGCCCATCCGCACATTTGTAAGACCTTATGCGGGTGAAGTCGTCCGCGAAGCCATACTTCGCGAACTTGCTCGCGGCGGACAGGTCTTTTATGTCTACAACCGAGTGGACAGCATCAGCCACGTACTGGAGAAGTTGCGGAAACTCGTACCGATGGCAAAGATCGGAGTTGGACACGGGCAGATGACAGAAGCGGAGCTCGAGCCGATCATGGTCGGATTCATTAAGGGAGAAATCGACATTCTTCTGTCGACCACGATCATCGAGAACGGCATCGACATCTCGAATGCGAACACGCTCATCGTCGAGAATGCGGACCGCCTTGGGCTTTCACAGCTTTATCAATTGCGGGGCCGCGTTGGTCGCTCCGACCGTCAGGCGTACGCTTACTTCCTTTATTCCGGAGCGCTCGATTCCACGATCAAAGCCGGCCTGATCGATCCGGCATTGGCGGGAATGGATTCCCGCAATGCCGCCGGCTATTTGCCGGAGCGAAAGAAGAAGAAAACCGTTACCGAAGGAGCGGTTCAACGACTTCAGGCGCTTCAAGAATTCTCGAACCTGGGATCG
Source organism: Fimbriimonadaceae bacterium (assembly GCA_035248525.1). Taxonomy (GTDB): domain Bacteria; phylum Armatimonadota; class Fimbriimonadia; order Fimbriimonadales; family Fimbriimonadaceae; genus 55-13. The sequence continues at coordinate 2,219 of DATFHI010000262.1, forward strand.
GGCTATTCCTTGGCGTTTCGGGACCTACAAATCCGGGGTGCCGGCGAATTAATTGGCGCGAAGCAAAGCGGCACGATGCAAACCGTTGGTTATGAGCTTTACACCCAGCTCATCAATGAAGCCGTCGCCGCATTGAAGTCCAGCGTGGATGGGACCGAGATTCCAACCGTTGACGAGGAGCACCTCGAGGAGCTCACTCCGCTGCCGAGCTTCGATCTGCCGGTGGTTGCGCTGATTCCCGACTTCTACATCAAAGATGCCGCGCAACGCCTTTACTACTACCAGCGCATGATGTCTTCTCGAAGTGAAACATCGCTTGGCGAAGTTCAAGGCGAGGTCGAGGACCGTTACGGTCACTTGCCCGAGCAGGTCTCTAATGCCTTTGCCGTAATGGGGCAACGATTGCGGGCCCGCGACTTGGGTATCTCCAAGATCGAGGCGGGACAAGGCCGGCTCAATATCCAGTTTGTAGACCGCGCGGCGATTCCTCCACGGGTGTTCTCCATCCTTGGCAAGAAACACCGAGAAGCCTATGTCGCCCGCGATGCTCTCATTTGGCCGTTCTCCGGTAATCCAATCTTGGCGGTAGAAAAAGTTCTCGCCAGCTTTGAAGACAGCCTGGAACAGTTGGAGCGAGAGCGCGCGATGTTGGAAGAATGAACTGAATTGCAACACTGCATCGCCTAAGGAAGCGTGAAAAACGAATCCTTCTCCTGGGGTCATGTCTTGGCGACGACCGCAATCACCACGATCGCGACCAGCATTGCGGTTTCCATTCTCGGTCGCGATGAAACCGGAAGTGCCGCTGCCCCGCTGAACGCCACCAGCCACATCGTTTGGGGAGACGAAGCCGCCGAACACGACGAGGTCGATGTTAAGCACACTTTGCTGGGAACGGTGCTGAACGCCGGCGCAATGGCAAGTTGGTCGCTGCTTCAGGAGTGGCTGCTTTCAAAATGGGTTCGAAAGAATCCGCGGGTTCGGTCCATCGCCGCCGGCGCACTGACTTCGACGGTTGCCTATGCCGTGGACTACTTCGTCGTGCCGAAGCGACTGACTCCTGGATTTGAAAAGCGTTTAAGCAAAAAGTCGCTATTCAGCACATACGTAGCCTTTGCTTTGGCGCTGATGGTGAGTGCATTCCACGCACCGAAGCAAGAAGTCCCGCAACCTTGATGGGCGAATTCCGTAAGCCAATTGGCTAAAATCATCTTTCAAGCAATTGGAAATCGCTCGGAAAGTGGTCCAAATGAAAAAATCCAAATTCGTCCCCGCAACATTTGTCGCAACAATCGCGGCAGTTGCCCTCACCGGTTGTGGAGAGCGCCGGGACTGTGTGGATGTCAACGGCAACGTACTTCCCGATAGTGCCTGCACTTCCGGCAGCTACGCGGGACACATCTATCCGCACTGGATTTACGGTGGATCCATGAGCAATGGCCGGGTTACCGGCGGCAGCACTACTCCGCATACGAGTTCCGGCGTTTCCCGTGGCGGCTTCGGTGGTGGACACTCCACCTTCGGCGGGTAATGGACCGACATTCCCTCATTCCCCGCATCGACTGGCGCAAGAAAGTCGAAGCTTGGGGGCTGCTCTTTCACACAACGCCCGATGGCAGTCTGGAGGGTAAGCCTTATTGGAATGAGGAGGCGTGCTACGTCTTCACCGCTGCCGAAATCGATGTTCTGGAAAAGGCGACAAACGAATTGCATGCCCGTTGCCTGGATGCCGTGCAGTTTGTCATCGATAACGATCGGTTCGACGAACTCAAGATTCCAGCAGAGGCCGTTCCGCATATCAAGTGGGCATGGGAGGCCGAGCCGCCATCGATTTACGGCCGGTTCGACTTTGCCTTTGACGGCAAGAATGCTCCGAAGCTCCTCGAATACAACGCAGACACCCCAACCTCCCTGTTGGAGGCGGCCGTCGTCCAATGGCATTGGCTCCAGGAGCGGTTTCCGAAAGCGGACCAATTCAATTCCATCTGGGAAGGGTTCGTCGAGTACTGGAATTGGTGCAAGGAGCACAAGTTTTTAAAGGGCGATATTGTCCACTTTGCCCACACGAAGAATATTGAAGATTTGATGACGGCGACCATGATCCGCGACACGGCGATCGAGGCCGGATTACAAACGGAAGGTCTACACATGTCCGAGATCGGGTGGGACTCGAACATCAATGCGTTCGTGGACATGAAGAATCGACCGATTAAGACGATTTTCAAGCTGTATCCGTGGGAATGGCTTCTGGACGACGCTTTTGGAATGCCTGCGCTCAAGACCTATCGCGACGTTCAATGGATCGAGCCGATCTGGAAAATGATTTTATCCAACAAAGGAATCCTTGCCATTCTCTGGGAGATGTTCCCCGGACACCCCAATCTGCTACCTGCCTACCTGGACCGCTCAAGGGACCTCAATGAGTACGTGAAGAAGCCGTTGCTATCTCGGGAAGGCGCCAATATCACAATCAAGCAAGGCGGCAAATTAACCCGCACAGATGGAGAATATGGCGAAGAGGGATACGTCTTCCAACAATTCGTGGAGTTGCCCAGCTATTTGGGCAACCGGCCGGTGCTGGGTTGCTGGGTGATCGACGCCGTCGCCCGAGGAATGGGGGTCCGAGAGTCGGATAGCCTGGTCACCGATAACTTTTCGCGATTCGTGCCGCATTACTTCGAATAAGCGAGCGAAAGGAACTCATCGGCAGTATTGAAGCGTCGGAAAATGGCGATGGTCGCGCTCATTCTTTTTGTTGCACTAGTTCAAACCCCCAAGATTTCTCAACTTTGGGCAGTGCGGCTTCAGTCTGAAATTCAATCCTATCAAGTTGGAGAAAGGGCGATTTTCTTCGGCACTAACGACGCCTACGGGGCAATCGATCAGGCGACGGGAAAGAAGCTTTGGGCGAAGGCGGTTACCCTGCCGCAGCTGGGTGTTCATGTTATCGAAGGGGACGGCAAAGTCTTCGCTAGCGTCGGCTTGGGCAAGTTGACGTGCCTGGATGCCGGCACCGGCAA
>DATFHI010000263.1:0-2576 GCA_035248525.1 Fimbriimonadaceae bacterium
TGCGGAGGAATCGCCAATTCCTTCCGATCTGGCTGACCCCATTCCGCTTGCCAACTTGATCGTCACGCTTCAAATGGCAAAAAGCAACGGGAATGCCCGTGACCTAATCAAGCAGGGCGCAGTGAGTCTCAATGACGAAAAAGTCCTCGACCCATTCGCCAAGTTTGAGCGTGCAGGTCTCACCGGGAAGACCCTCCGCGTGGGTCGTCATCAGTTCCGTAAGCTCCAATAGCGAACGGCACCAGAATTCCAAGATCGTCGTCTATCCACCCATGGCTGTGCATTAAGCGGCCTCACCATGTTAGGAGAGCGACAGATTATGAATCGAATATTCAAACTCGGCGTGATTGCCGGCCTATTCGCAGTCCTTTACGGATGCGGTGGATCGGGATCAGGCCTGATCAACGTCCCCAATCCAAGGGTCCGATTTGCCAACCTCATGCCCGGAATTGCAAGCGCCAAGGCTCAGGTTGGAGCTGACGTCATTAGTTCCGACATCCCATTCGGAACCGTCAGCGATTACGCCATCACCCCGAACGGAAACAAGGACCTCACGGTTGGCGACACCACCTTCAGCAACCTGGCGACACTTGCCGACCAACTGTACGAAGAAAACACCCGCTACACGGGAATTGCCTACGGTACCGCTGCCCGAACAATCCTCCGGCTGACGCAGGATGATTCTCAAACCGGTAATGGCACGGTTGGAATTCGAGTGGTCAATGCCGCTGAGGGCGCCGCCGCAATGGACATGTACATCACGGGAACTGGAGACCCACTGCCGGGCACGGAGTCCTTTAATGCCGTGGCCGTTGGAACGGCTTCCGATTACTCCCTGGTTCCGATGATTGGTACCAACCAATACCGGCTGCGCGTGTTCGCCGATGGCGACACGTCGACCGCCCTTGTGGACCAGGTGCTCACAATCGAAGAGCAAGACCGGGTTACGGTTATCGTATACGCCGATCCTGGCCAACCGTCTGGATTTAACGCGCTTCTCATTCACGAAAGCCTCTAATCCGCAAATAGTCCCGCCGGCGTAACAACGCGCCGGTGGGACAAGTCATACCGTTCGTGAACAACTCTTCTGTACCGACTCGGAGCGCGACTCCATGGGGTGCGATCTTTTCGTTGTTTATGGCGCTGGTGTACGGCGCTTCTCCACTCGATCTCATCCCCGACCTGATCCCCATCCTGGGATTGGTAGATGACGCGGTCGTGGTTCCGATGCTCTTGGTATTGGCATTCTTCCAGTACCGGAAGATCAAGCGGCGCTCGGTAGCTTCACGCAACGTAATCGTGGCTCCTCCTCAGCAATAAGGAGTCTCGCTTCCGTCTAAGATGAGCAAAGGAGTATTGCTTTGCAAGCGCCCAAACCCATCCTCATTCATGTCGAACGCACAGTGCCCGTCAGCCCGGAAGAAGCCTTTGACGCGTGGTTGAACCCGGATATCGCCCGCCGATTTTTCTTCGCGACGGATACCGGCGAGATGGTGACCGCTGAAATCGATCCCCAGGTCGGGGGAAAATTCCTCATGGTCGACCGCCGGAATGGCGAAGATGCCGCGCACGGCGGGGTTTACGATGTAATCGACCGCCCTCGGCAAATTGCTTTCACGTTCTCCGTACCGCCAGATTCTCCGGAGAAGACTCGAGTCATCTTGGATTTCCTAGCTCAAAACGGTGGCTGCTTGGTCTCCCTAACGCACGAACTGCACCCCAATTGGGCATCTCAGGAAGAGAACGTCCGGAATGGATGGAAAACAATGCTGGAGAAGCTCTCCACAACTCTTCAAGAGCCCGGGCGGTAATTCTTTTTTCGTAGGTGCGTTCCCATTCCGACCGCAGGGCAGAGTTTTATGCTATACTGAACCAGATGGTTCAGTATAATCACTTCGATGCCTCCTTTGGTGCGCTTTCGGATGCCACGCGCCGCGGGGTTCTGGAGCAGCTTGCGAGGGCCGATGCCTCCATCACCACGCTCGCCGAAAAATTCCAAATGACCCTTACCGGCATGAAGAAACACATCGGGGTTTTGGAGCAAGCAGGGCTGGTCCGAACCGAGAAGATTGGCCGCGTGCGAACCTGCAAGCTCGGGTCGCGCGGACTGGAAGAAGAGGCGAAATGGATCGAAAGCTACCGCCAGCTATGGGAAGATCGCTTTGACGAGTTGGACATTGTAGTCGAGGAACTGAAGCAGAAGGAGAAAACCAATGGACGTTAAACAAGAAAATGCAACCACCCCCACGCAAGACCGCACGAAGGTCGAGCGGAAGTCGGATCGAGAGATCGTAGTCACCCGAATGGTCGACGCGCCTGCGCGCCTGGTTTATGAGGCATGGACCAAGGCCGAGCTTTTCCGACGGTGGTGGGTACCCCGATCGTACGGGATGAACCTGGCTACGTGCGAAATGGATGTCCGGGTCGGGGGGCAGTATCGCCTGGGATTTCTCCACGAGGGCTCGACGATGGAGTTCTTCGGCACTTATCTGGAGGTGGACCCGCCCAACCGGCTGGTTTGGACCAATGAAGAGGACGGTGATCAAACCATCACCACCGTAACGTTCGACGAAACC
>DATFHI010000264.1:0-5914 GCA_035248525.1 Fimbriimonadaceae bacterium
AGTTCACCAACCCCTCTCAAGCACAAGAAGGGACCCAAGCGATCATCTATGCGCTTGTGAAAACGATCAACCAGGCTACCCACGGTGCCGATCACCCACCTGAGGCCGTAGGCATCGCTGTTCCTGGACATATCGACAACACCGCCGGCATCGTAAAATGGGCGCCCAACTTTGGGGAGACCACGGACGGAATATTCCGCTATTGGGAGAACGTTCCCCTGAAACAACCTTTGGTTGAGTCGACGAATCTGCCCATAGAGTTGGGCAACGACGCAAATTTGGCTGCCCTTGGAGAATATCGATTCGGCTGCGGCCGGAATCGGGCCAATTGTTTGGTTCTGATCACCCTTGGGACTGGGGTGGGTGGCGGCGTAATCCTGTCTCCAGACGCCGTGGAAGGAGACGCCCGAACTCCCCTGATGCTTGTTGGAGGAAACAAAGGCGGAGCCGAACTCGGACATACGATCGTCGACGCGGATGGTTTGGATTGCAATGCCGGAAGTTACGGAGCGATCGAAGCCTATGCTCCCAAGGAAGCCATTATCAACCGCGCCCTCAACCGTCTCCGCCGAGGCCGTCAATCCATCATCCCCGATCTGGTACAGGGCGATTTATCAAAAGTTACGCCCAAAATCGTCTTTGAGGCCGCAGAAAAAGGCGATGAGTTGGCCATCCAGACTTTCGATGAAGTGGGCCGCTACCTGGGCATCAGCATGGGATCATTCATCAACGTTTTCGCCCCGGACGTCCTGGCACTCGGAGGCCAGATCGCCAAGGCCGGGGAATACTTGCTCGGTCCGGCCCGCAAATCGGCCCGAGACGTCGCGATCCCGTCCCTATTCGCCGACGTCGACATTCGAATGGCGGAGCAAATCGACAACGCCGGCATGCTCGGCGGCGCGGCAATCGCCCTGCAAGCCCACCCAGTGGTTAAGTAGACTTCCCCGATGCAACTCCGGATGTGGATGCTCGACATTGCGCGCGAGCAATCCCCCACGTTGGACCAGCTCCGCCGCTACCTTGATGTTACCGTTGAGTCTGGTTACAACGCGATCGGACTTTACCTGGAACATCGCTTCGCCTATCCCAGCGCGCCTTGGGCTCACGGAAAGGGCTGCGTGACCCCCGAAATGGTCAAAACACTGGAAGCGGAGTATTCCGACCTCCAAATCATTCCGTTCATCAATCTGCTTGGCCATTTCGAAGGAATGCTCTACACCGAGTACGGCAAACGGTTTCGGGAAGAAACGTTTAAGGGACTACAAGCCTGCCCTAGCTGCCCCGAATTTGTAAATCTATGCCGTAGTCTCATAGACGACACACTCTCAACTTTCAGTAGCGAAATCATCCACATCGGTGGAGATGAAACGTGGCAACTCGGCGCCTGTGAAAAGTGCAAGGCGCGAATGGAATCATCCGGCAAGGAGGACGGTAAGGCCGTACTCTATGCCGAACACTTTGGACCCCTTGCACAACAAGTTGTGGACGTGGGTCGCCGACCCGCGGTATGGGGCGACATGTTTCTGGATCATCCCACCGCCCTCGACGCAATTCCCCAACAAACGCTGATCTTCGACTGGCAGTATTTCAACGGACCCAAGCCGACCGCTCAGCAATTTATCGACCGTGGCTTTGCTGTTGTTGGAAGCCCCGCGATCCAAACCTACAATGCCGTGTGGTGCCACCTCAAAGAGAGTGAGCAGAATGTCCGTGACCATGTGCAAGACATGACCGAATTGGGCGGGCACGGGGTCTGTGTCACGACCTGGGAACTGGGCCTGTTTGGCAACTACGAAACGCTCATCCCTATGATAAAAGCGGCTGGTCGGATGCTATCCGGAGACCCTGGGGTTACCTTGCTCGACGCCTACGCCGAGGTGTCCGATGACTACGGCGAATGGGCGAAGATCATGAGCGATGAGCTTGCCCTTCTCGGCGGAATGTTTGGCCCGGGCCGAATCCGCTCGAGCCTGAAATGTCGTTTGCTTCTTTATTCCAACCCCTTCCTCTGCTGGCTTTACCATCATGAGGAGTTGTGCGGAGAAACTGGCGATAAGGCATTGGCGCTGCTCGCCCGCGCAACTGAAATCGCCCCCAACGCATCTGCCCGTGGAGTGTCGGAATTTGGACGATTGTCGATCGAGTTCGTGCGCTACGCCGATCAAGCTCGTCAAGCCTATGCCCAAGCTCTCCCCGGAGTCGCAGTCTCGAGCCTCACCCCTTGCCGCCAAATCTTCGAGAGTTTGGAAAAGATTGCGCGCGCCAACCACCTAAATGCGGGTGGATCTTTGGCCGACATCAAACGGTGTCGAGCAGCCAAAGAGCACGTGGAACGGGTGATGCTCCGAATCAAAGAATTCGGGGATGGCAGCCTTGGTTATCTGCCCGCGTTTGAAATCATCACTCATCCAAAATTCATGCCCCACGATCAGGCAAGTTGGTGGCTGATCAACCGATGGGCCAACGAGTGATATGGAGTCCTCGCCGATTCAGAATATTTGCCGTATACTCCCTGTAGCCCCCACGGATGGCGGGCCAAGGCAGGATCAATCTAGGAATGAAGGTCACCACGCGGCCCTCGTCGAACGGCAAAGGACGAGGTAACGCCAAACCACCCTCGCATCATGGCAACGATATCGTCGGCGTACTGCTGATCGCGATCGCCATCGTGACCCTGATTTCGCTGGTCATTGCCAACACCGGAGTTCTGGGCCAAGCCCTGAGTGGATTCTTCAAAACATTGTTCGGCAAAGCCGCCTGGGCAGTTCCATTTCTACTGATCGGGCTCGGGGCCGGATTCATTTCCGGCAAACGAGCCGTTGGTGTAACGAGCCTCTCCTGGGGCCTGTCCCTCATCTTCCTCACCATCACCGGCATCATTGCCGATCCTGGACGAGCTCGCGACTATTTCGATCCGACCGCCATCACCAACTCCGGCGGCTACCTTGGAGCCATCGTCGGCTGGGTATTCGACTCTCTCCTTGGGCAAGCCAAGTTGGTGGGACTTGGTGCGCTGGGCATGGTTGGATTGATCCTGTCCGTCAACACTCCGATCCGAGTCATGTTGGAATCCGGCAAAGAGAAAGCGGTCGACATTAAGAACAAAACCCTCACGCGGGGCGCAACCAAGAAAGAACGCGTCATCGCAAAGCGCGCTTTGGTTCAAATGGGAGAAGATCCCAAGCCCAACCGCCGCCCGCCCTTTGAGGAACCGGAACTCGAAGAACGGGCGCGACGAAATCCAGTATTGAGGAATGCCGGAGCGGCCGAGGCCAACAAAGAAGCCGCCGTCCTCGACACCGAATCCTCCACTCCAAAGGAGGGATATCAGCTGCCTCCCATCACCCTGCTGACTGAAAACGTCAACAAACCCAAACGAAGCCAGCAGGAGATGCAACGCAATATCGAAACGCTCGAAGGAACGCTCGAGCAGTTCGGAATAGAAGCCAACGTCGTCGAGGTTGCTACCGGTCCAACCGTCACCCGATACGAAATTCAACTCGGTCCCGGTATCCGGGTCGCCCGAATCAGCGCGCTCGCGGACAACATCGCGCTGGATTTGGCCGCCTCGCATGTTCGAGTCGAAGCGCCGATCCCGGGCAAGTCCGCAATTGGCGTGGAAGTCCCGAACACCGCGCCAACTCCGGTCTTCTTACGCGAACTCGCCGAGTCCAAGGAGTTCAAGGACAATCCATCAAAGCTGACCGTTGCCCTGGGTCAGGATGTCAGCGGCGCCAACAAGTACGCTGATCTCACGAAGATGCCTCACCTTCTCATCTGCGGGGCAACCAACTCTGGAAAGTCCATCGGTCTGGCCACGCTGATTACCTCCCTTCTAATGCGTAACACCCCCAAGGACGTTCGCATGGTCATGATTGATCCGAAGCGCGTGGAATTGACTCTGTTCGACCGCATCCCCCACCTCATGTGTCCGGTTATCAAGGATGTGAAGGAGGCGCCTGGCGTCCTGCGCGCCGTTTGGCGAGAAATGGATCGCCGCTACGACCTCCTTTCCGACCAAGGCGTCCGCAATATCCAAGGTTGGAACGAGCAAGCAAGCTTCCAAGACAAGCTTCCCTACATCGTCGTCGTAATTGACGAACTTGCCGATCTAATGATTCAAGCCGCCGCCGAAGTCGAGACTTCAATTGTGCGGTTGGCCCAGCTTGCCCGCGCGGTTGGAATCCACTTGGTCATCGCCACCCAACGACCCTCCGTCGATGTCATCACCGGCATTATCAAGGCCAACATCCCCTCGCGTATCGCCTTCGCCGTCTCGTCGCAAATTGACTCCCGTACCATTCTCGACCAAAAAGGCGCCGAGGACCTCATCGGCAAAGGCGATATGCTCTTCATGCCGATCGACGCCAGCAAGCCGCTCCGCGTCCAAGGTTGCTATGTCAGCGAAAAGGAGATCGATGCGGTCTGCAGTTTCTGGCGCAACCAAGAAAAACCCACCTTCACCATCGATCCGGTCGCGGAAAATGCCCACGATTCCAAGAAAGAATCGGGCGACTTTGGTTCAGAAGACGCCGACCCGCTTTGGGAAGAATCCATAACTTGGGTTGTCGAACGCGGACAAGCCTCCACCTCGATGCTCCAACGGCGGTTTTCCATCGGATTCCAACGCGCATCTCGCCTCCTCGATACCATGGAGGAACGAGGAATCGTAGGTCCGCGGGATGGTCCTCGTCCCCGCGAAGTCCTCATCTCCCTCACGGACCTGGACGCCATGCTTGGCCGCGCTCCCCAGTATGAAACCGGTTGGGTGGGCGACGAATAGCGCTATTTGTTCGGTCCTACCTATAAGGTCCTGAAACTGAATTTTGTCAACCAACAATTTTCAGCATTCTCAATATCTCGGTCCAAATTGAATGCGACAGCTCAATCTCAAGTAGCCTAAAGATATGCTCTCTATCATCGCCATGTCCGTCATGACTCAAGGAACCATCCTGCCTGAAGATTTGGCCAAGCAGATCGATCAGAAGCGCCTGCGAGCCACCGTCGAGAAGCTGGCAAGCTGGAATGACCGCAACACCAACAATCCCACCCTCACGGAGGCGGCAAATTGGATTGCCGATCAGTACCGAGCCATCCCCGGATTGCAAGTGGAGATCATGAAGTACACGCTTCCGAAAATGTCGCGTGCGCCGGAAGAAAAGGAGGTCGTCCAAGTCGTCGCCACACTGCCCGGCGAAACGGATCAACGCGTGATTGTTGGCGGACACTTCGACACTATCAACATGGTCGATCGTGAAAATGGACTGAAAGCGCGCGCGCCTGGAGCGAACGATGATGGAAGCGGGACGGCATTGGCGATGGAAGTAGCGCGCGTTCTCGCCCAGAAAAAGTGGCGAAATACCCTCGTATTCGTCGCCTTCAGCGGGGAAGAGCAAGGGCTGTACGGATCCAAGGCATTGGCGGCCAGGGCCGTCGCCGAGAATTGGAAAGTTGCCGCCGTTTTCTCAAATGACATGGTGGGCAACGCTCGCAACAAGGTCGGCGAAAAGAACGATAAAGAAGTCCGGGTTTTCAGCGCCGAATACCAGCCAATCGGCGAAAATAAGCCCCATGAATCCCGAGAGTTGGCGCGCGTTCTCGAGTACCTAACCCGGGACAAGATCGACAACTTTGGCGTCAAGCTGATCTTCCGAAACGACCGCTTCGGTCGCGGCGGAGACCACACTCCGTTTATGCAATCCGGATTCAGCGCCGTGCGCGTGACCGAGACTTATGAGGAATATTCCCAGCAGCACACGGTCGATGACCTCCCCGAAAAAATGGACTTCAAATACCTCGCCAATGTGGCGAGGGCGAACCTCATCGGGATGGCGAACCTGGGCGATGCCGATCTGCATCCAGAAAATGTCCGCGTCGATCGATCGCAAGGCCACGACACCACCATCAACTGGCG
>DATFHI010000265.1:0-6118 GCA_035248525.1 Fimbriimonadaceae bacterium
ATCAAGCGGTCAAGTATTGGGCTCGTGGAGCGGTGGATGGCCGCGACGGCGCTTCCATTTTCCCTCTCTGGCCGGGCGTTTTTGAGTTGACCCTTGTTTTCAACCGCGGCATCGCCTTTGGCCAACTCCAGGGCTACGGCGTACTCTTAACGCCAATCGCCCTCATCATTGCTGGCGGAGCCATTTGGTACTCCATGAAGCATCCCTTGGCAAGCCGGCTATATCACACCGTTGCCGCCCTATTTGCCGCCGGCGCACTTGGAAATCTGATCGACCGGCTCTACTTGGGCAAGGTCACGGACATGTTCGATTTTCGACTGATCCGATTCCCGGTCTTCAACGTTGCGGACGCGTGCATCACGGTGAGCGGGATCATCTTGGTCTTGCTTTGGATCAAGGAAGGATTCGAAGAGCGCAAGCAGTCGGCCAAAGCAGAATCCGCCGAAGTTCTCTAGGACTCTGCAACGCAATCGCCTCAATTACGTTAAGGTTAGGCATGAGACGACCGGTCGTATCCGGAAAAGCCGGACTTATCGTATTGGCGGCAGCAGCGATTCCCGTGGCCATCGCCCAATTCAAGCCGGCGGCTAAAAAGCTCGGTGAAAAGATGGTCGAATGGGGCGAAAAGCTACAGCGCGATGCGCAAGAAGCAAAACCTGCGTCCAATGGAGACATGAAAACGAGCCGCAGTAGTCACGAACAGCATGCCTCACCGACCGGAAAGGAAGAGGTTAAGGCCCAACAGGCAACGAAAGATGCCGGAACGGTGAAACCACCGGCACGGAAGAAAACGATCAAGAAGACTGAGCCTACTACGAAGCCGGGGAAAACGAATCCCAAAGACGCGGGTCGCTAAGCGCTACTTTTTGTAGGGATTGCAGAGGGGATCGCCGATCACGACGTCCTTCCACTTGATCACCGGCGACGCCATGTAAAAGCTCTCCGCCAAGTTAAATCCGGAAACATATCTTTCGAACAGAATCTGCGGCCTCGCCAAGGCAAAGGTGTATGGTTCCGAAACATACCCCTTGACGCCTGTCACCCCCTGTTCAATCAGGTCCGCGATTAAGCTTTGCCAGTGTTCACGCTTGGAAAAAGTAAATGCTGAGGTCGATACGAAAGTTTCGCAAAGCGCCCCGGGTTTGAACTTGACCCGATTGTAAATTTCCCGTTTATAGGCGCCGTCGTTGCTTCCCCACGACGCATATCCGGCAACGGCGTCCGTCGGTGCCACGAATGCTGTTGCCGTGTCGAGGATGACTTTGAAGTCGCGAAATTCCAGCGCATCCGCGGCAAGCTTTAGGGTTTGGTTCATCGCGCCATAATCGCCGTCGCTGCGGTTACCGGCCATGTCGAAGAAGAATGGACCCTGCTCTCGTTTAGCGCTTAGGGAACGGTCCACCAACGCTTTGGCATCCGCCGCGCTATACCCGTCCAACCGCGTCACCAAGTACATCTTGAATTTGTCGTGGCTGAACGGCTCGCGTTTGTTGAAATACGGGTTCATCGCTCGCCGAATCTCATTCGATTGCTCGGAATCCGGAACGTTTGGCAGGTCGCCCCTGATAGGAGAGACCTTCAGGTCCATCGTCGCCAGGTATCCGTCGACCGAATAGCCTCCATCATTGTCCAATCGGATCGGCACGCCCTTGGCGAGGAGAATGAAGTCGATCTTGTTCTTGTTCTTGGTGAGGTTCGCCCGAACGGCACCCTCGATCGATTTGGTGTAATCCGCCATCGAAACGTTGTTCGATGCAGTGACTTTCACGAAGACTACGTTATCGTGAGGGATGGAGCGCTTCTTGACGTAATAGGCCCCCACGGCCAAACTGTCGGGGCTGTTCTCATTGATGACAACTAGAACCCGCTTGGATTGAGATACCTGCAGACCCAGCAGCAGGAGAATTAAATTACTTCCAACGAAAGCCACGTGGCGGTTTCCTCTTCTTCCGAGTCTTGACCATTGCCTGGCCAATCTCTACATACATTTTGGTACGAGCGCGCAGACCTTTACCGATGCCCAGCTTCTTTTCTTTGTGCGAGTTGCTCACTCCGCGGATAACTACCCGCAAAACTCGCGCTTTGACGCGCTTAGCTTGGTAGTTCAACGCGTACTCGACGCCGAACCGTAGGTCGGATAGATCGGGAGTCGCCTCAAATATCCAGCGTTTCATCGCCCGCTGACCGCTTATGTAAGGAGCGAATTTTTGGGCGGTGTCGCTCCAGAACTTTCCTCCTCGGAAAATCCCTATGCAGACTTCGCACTGGTCGGTCAAAACCGGCCAAATGATCTGATCGATGTGCTCGGCGGTGAGACCGTGCAAGTCTGCGTCCACGAAGGCGACGATTTCCGCCTTGGTCTTCTCGACTCCCTTCGCCATCGCCGCACCCTTCCCCAAGTTCACCGGGAGGCGAACGACGGTCACGCCCGGGTACCGGGCAGCAACTTCGGCGGTCCGGTCGGAACTGCCGTCGGAAACAACGACGATTTCAGTTGCGAGTTTTGAGGCAGCCGCCGCACGCAGGACATTACCGATGCGCTGTTCTTCGTCTTTTGCCGGAATGATCACGGCAATCGATCGCGACTTTTCCTCCGCCATCCTCTTTCAGTACACCCTGAACGGCTTGCCAATTACTCGCATAGACGCCTAAACAAGGCTTTTGCCTTCGAGCCGTTCCCGTATTTTTCCTTCGACTCTGCTGCCAAGGAGATTCCACTTAGCCCCTAGTGCTCCCAACGGAGTTTTCCGAGGAATGATGAGCCGACGGTTGATGAAGCTACGCTGTGGCTTCCATCTACGCTTATACGGCTCATCTCCGCGGAGGAAGTCGAACTGTTTGCGACCCTCTTCGATGGATCGCCGAATGAAGTTCCCGACGAGAAGGGTTCCCGGTGAGACGGCTTTGTGATCCGGGTCAAAACCTGCTTGGTAAAAGAACACAGCATCACCCATCGCCATGCCGTAGATCGCGCCGATTGGACTCTCATCCAAGTATAGGATTCCCAGCCGGAGCCAATCCTGTTTGATGGCCAACTTCGCCCACGCATGGTGAAACGTCTGAGACTTTCCAATGAATGCTCCAGGGAGCATGCGTTTGCGCCAGCGTTTCCGATGCTGCTCGAAAAGAATCTCCAGTCCAAGCGGCAAAGATTCTTCGGTGGCCCATTCGATCTTCGCTCGCCCTTCCGTGAATAGCGATTTTTCCAACTTTCGCACGTCGTACCGTAAGCTTTTGCCGAGCATGCCGAGGTACGCGTCGAAGCTATCCGGTAAATCCAACATCAAGCACGTTGCCTGCTCCAGCTCAAACGCGCCTTCAGGAGCCAAATCCGACCGGCTACCTACCTGATGAAGGTCGATCAGGCTGTAATCCGTTTGAGTGCTGAGATATTCCGAAAATGCAGATTCGACATCCGTTTCATGGTCGGTGCGGATGAGGGGATGAAGGTAATCCGAGGGACCCGCCCCGCTGGAGCGTAAAACCGACCAAGCTCCGGCCTTTCGAGCGAGGGGGAACAGACCTATCAGGCCATTTCCTTCCCAAGCGGCGAGAATAAACGGCCGCTTACTTCTCCCGTAAAAGTCGAACCAGGTTTTGTGCCATTCCCAACTCTGAAAAGGGGTTGCATTGGCCGAACCACGGACCAAATCGCTCCAAGAATCTCGGAGATCGGAGAAACATGCGGAATGCTGCACAACCTCGATCCGCATAGGGGTTAGAATACCGTCCGGGAAAATGGCGCCCGGGGCCAAGGAATGCTGGGGGAGCAAGCCCCGGGGCTGGGGAAGCGGGAATTTCTGAACGAGGTGAAGCTTCTTCGAGCGTCTACCCTCCCGCAATTCAATGGACGACCGCAATTTTGCGTGGGCCGACAAAGATCTCCTTTTCTATGGATTTCTTATGACTACCGATTCGAAGACTCAAGCGTCAAGTCTGGAGACTCGAAGATGGTGTCGGTTGCGCCCTGATCATCCTGCAGGTTTTGGCCAACGCTGTAAATGTAGTAATCCGCGCCCTCTGCCCGGTATTTCAAAGGAACGCCTGAATACGGGTCGAGAATGAGTTCCTGGCTGAACGCATTCAAGGTCTTGGGCGCCAAGTGCGAAATCTTGATTTGCCGTTGAACTTCACTTGTCAAAATCGCCAATCGCGTTCGAGCGATTGTGCGGTCGTACCGTTCGAGGATCGGACGCAAAGTTGTGAATAGGGCGGCTGCATACCGCTTCCACGGCCGCTCCTCCGCGACAGGCATTTCCTTTT
Source organism: Fimbriimonadaceae bacterium (assembly GCA_035248525.1). Classification (GTDB taxonomy): domain Bacteria; phylum Armatimonadota; class Fimbriimonadia; order Fimbriimonadales; family Fimbriimonadaceae; genus 55-13. Next base: position 4,264 of record DATFHI010000265.1, read on the forward strand.
CCGATTTTCTCTTGGCTGCGGGCAGTGCGCCTTGGGCCGAATACCAATCCGCCCATCGATGAGCTTCATCGGCGAAGCCCTTGAAGTACGCCGGTCGCTTGGACCGATCGTCCATTGGAATCGCCTTGAGGTAGGTCGTGGCGTCGCGAACCGATGAGCCGAGAAAATCATCCACTTCCGCGAGAGTTCCCTCCCGGTAATGGTCTTGAAGCCACTGAACTCCGGCTAGGAAATTTTGCGTTTCGTTCCGGGTGATGGGGTCAAAGCCGTGAATTCCCGACAGAGCTTTCTTGAGGCCGCTCGTCAATTGGGAAAGCTGACTAGTCGTCATCTCGGGAATTGCGTCGGCAATTGCCGATCGCGACTGGTCCATCCATTGGAGACCAATATCGGCTTCAATGGATCCCCCACCCAAAAAGTCGCTGCCTACCTTGTTCGCGAGGAGAGAGAGCTGAACCGCATGGCCAAAATCCCGCGCTTCAACCGCGTTTTGAATCTGCCACACCACGGAGTAACGCAAAAATCGCATCCCAGAAAAATCGCTGTCGGGTTCGTCAGGAGCGTGGGGCATAAACCGGAAATCGCATGTCAGGCGGGCAGCCTGCGCCAGCTTGGAAACCGCAGGACCAAGGAGTTTGATTATCTCCAACTTGTGCCGTCGCTCAAACGAAGTGAACGAGGCATATTCGTGAGCGGCTTCAGAAGCCTGACGAGAACAGAGCACGTAGCCATCGAAGGCGTTTCCCGAATTGGGGTTTGGAGCAAAAGCCGACTTGGTTACCCACTGCTCATACGGCGGAGGAGGCGCACCCGAACAGCCGGCGATGGCAACACCAAACGCGACAAGAACCAACCCTCCATGGTTTCCGCTTCGCGGCATTTCATCGCCAATGTACCGTAAACTGCGCGGCGATGAAAGGCGTAATTCTCGCGGCCGGCAAAGGTACTCGTTTGTATCCCATAACCCGCCACATCGCCAAGCCTCTCCTGCCCATTGCCAACCGACCGACCCTGCATTACGCATTCGACCGCCTCAAGGAGATGGGAATCCACGATATCTGCCTCGTAACCGGTGAAAACGAAGCCGCTATGATGGCCGCGTTGGGAGACGGAAGCGCGTTCGGAATTACGCTCTCCTATGTCCGCCAAACCGAACCCAAAGGCTTGGCCCACGCGCTGGGGTTTGCCCAGGAGTTCGTTGGCGACTCCCCATTTTGCCTTTACCTGGGTGATGCCATGTATTCAGAAAGCCTGGCTCCATTTGCAAACCGCTTCATAAGCTCCGGATGCGCCAACCTAAACCTGGTGAAATGGGTGGAGGACCCCAACCGTTTTGGAGTTGCCAATCTGGATGGCGAGCGGATAGTGAAGTTGGTGGAGAAGCCCACCGATCCCGAATCGAACTACGCGATGGCTGGTCTTTATTTCTTCACTTCGGCCATTTGGAGCGTGCTTCCGGGACTACGGCCCAGCGCGCGGGGTGAATTTGAGATCACTGACGCAATCCAGCTATTGATCGGCCGCGGGGATACGGTCCTAGCAGGTATTTACGAGGGCCAGTGGTTTGATACCGGAACTTTAGATTCTTTCCTGGAAACCAGCGCTTATCTGACCGGAAAAGGAAAGCTGGTTGCTCCAGATGCCCACCTCAGTGGAGCAGTTGGGCATTCCGTCGTCATCGGAGCTGGCTCGCATGTGAGCTGCGATGTAATCGAAGATTCGGTTGTGATGCCAGGCGCCCAAGTTCGGGTCGGTGGTCGAATTCGGCGATGCGTTCTCGCGGGGCAGGTTCATTCCGATGAGGACCTGGAAGACCAGATCCGGTGGGATGACAGCAATCAGTAGTCACCGGTGA
>DATFHI010000266.1:0-6001 GCA_035248525.1 Fimbriimonadaceae bacterium
ATTCTTGGATAGCGTCCGGCTTGAAGTGACGGATAAATGGGATAAGTTACACCAAAGACTGGAATCGGAATAGGTTCAAAGCTCTTTGACCATCACCCAACTTTTGTAATTCACACTCGGCCGCCAGTCTGCCTCCGCCCGAATCTGATATCCCTGCCGCTCGTAATACGAGATGAGGTGCTTGGCGCCTTGCGCAGTATCCAAGCAGATCTCTGCCGCACCCAAACGTCTGGCCTCTTCCTCAGCGCGTCTCAACAGCTCAAACCCAACCCCGCCCCCCTGCAATCCGGGTTCGACCGCGAACTGCCCAAATAGGGCGAGTGGCCGATCGGTGACGTATTCACCGTGCGGAATTTCGATCGGGAATTCCAGGGTGATGGTGCCCACGATTTGGCCGTTTTGCTCGGCGACAAAAGAAATACCTGAATCCAATCGTTCAGCTGTGATCTCGGGCGATTGATGGGTCGCAACGAAATGAAAGCCCAATTCCGCATTTGGGCGATATGCGCGGTGGATGAGACCAGTCAACGACTCTACGTCGTCGTCTGGCTGCCATCTCCGAATATTGGCCGATTCCACTGCCTAAGAGTACTCAGAAGCGGATACTGGTAACGGTAAGGACTGATGCCGTAAGCTTTAAATTCGCCTGAATCTTAATTGATCCGCCGACGGAGGTCGAAAGAATCAATATCTGATTGAATCTAAAGAAAACGACTGAATCGTTCGCTGGCCATTTCGCATAACCCCAACAGAAATTGAAAGGCCGAATTTAACATTTAGGAGCCGACTTTGGGTGAGGTATTGCCTGGCATCGGCGGCACTTGCGAATCCGTGGAAAAGCCAGTTGGAATCGGCTTCCGCGAGCAGTTGGTCTTGAACCTTCTGGGGCCAATCCGAGAACCTGGATCCATCTGAAGGTGGCTCTTTCCCGAGAGCTCGCTCCGCCATCTTCAAGATAATCTTCTTAGCTTTCTCCTCATCGAGTTTGATGAGGTCGCTGAGTCGTTGCGTGGCTTTAGCCACGAGGGCAGACTCTGAGGTACGAGATCTTGCCAATGTCGTTACTACAACAAGTAATGGTGCGTTTGGAGCAATATCATCTTCTAGGTTTTTGGCGCGAATGGCTTCTGCTCCAAAGGGAAGATCTGGATTGTCAACCTTCTCGTCATAACTCTTAGGCATGCCAAACCCAAAATGCAAGTTGCGTGATTTTCCACCTACTAAAAAATCTCCACCGAAACTGATTTTGATGCCAAATTGTAAATTGACCGAGTTAAGCGCTTTTTGAGAGTAAGCGCCAGCAAAGGGGCTTCTCAGGATTGCGCCTTGAATTGCCTTTGCCTGATCCGGCGGCAGTTGCCCTGCTTGTGAAGTATATGGAAATTCTTCGATGCCTTCAACCAAACGACTTAGGGACAAAAGATCTGCCTTGAAGTCTGACTCAATCAACTTTCGGTCAATAAGAATGATCTCAGTCTGCGAACGGAAAATGTCAAACCCTTCTTTAACGGCAAAGCTATCTAGGTCAGATATGCCTCGAAGGTCGGTCTTTCCAAGTTCTGCTCGTTTGGTCAGCATCACTCGATTAATAATCGGTTGTGCTGAAGGAGGAATTTGCTGGAGACAAAGTCCAGCCAGGCAAAGCTGGTAGAGAAGGGTCACGGGATGATATCCTCGATCACCGTTCCCTGCGTCTTCCAATATCGGCTGCGAAATGCCTCGACACTGGATTTCTCCCATAGTTGAGAACCAGATTCAAGGTCAAATTTATATCCGAAGTAATATGTCTTTCCAGGGTCGATCGTCATTCCCGTCGATGGCCAAGCGTACGTGACTGAAGGATTGGAGTAACTCAAAGGAGTTAGCCAGGTTGCCCAACCGGGGCCGTTTGCGGGTGAATCTCCAGAGACGCGTTTCAGAAAGTATTCAGTTTGAGAACCGTTTGCCACCGCGATCTCAGAATTCGTACCATTGAACTGGACGCTCAGGTGTTGGACTCCATTTTGGATGGTGTCCAATCCGACTTCCTCGATTAGTAGCCAATCGGGTGTGGAGAAGGGCAAAAGCAATGAAAATGCGAGCAAGAACATAAAGCAACTGTACCCCCCCGAAGAGTCTGTCAAGAGCGGCGTTGAACTAATCTGCGAAGTTACTTAGCCCTTCAGGGCTTCTGCGCCGCCGACCACTTCCAATATCTCCTTGGTAATACCGGCTTGACGTTCGCGGTTTGCCTTGAGCGTGAGTGATTGGATCATCTTGCCGGCGTTGTCGGTTGCCGACGTCATCGCGGTCATTCTCGCGCCGAACTCAGACGCTGTTCCTTCCAGCAGCGCTTGCCAAACGAGAGTCTGGAAATAGCGAGGAAGCAAGGCGTCGAGAACGCCCGCCGCATCCGGCTCAAATTCAATTCCGATTCCGGACTCGGTCGTCTCCTCTCGGACGGGCGCCTCGATAGGAAGCAGCTGCACCAATTGGGGGACTTGGCGAATCGCCGAATAGAACTTGCTGTAGCAGACGAAGATAGCGTCCACATCGCCAGACTCGAAAGCCTGCCTGGTCACCTTGGTCACTTCGATCGCGTTATCGAGCGAAGCTCCGGATGACGGCATGGTGATCGAGGTTCGAATCGTGTATCCGCGCTTGCTGAAGAACTGGAATCCCTTCTTCCCGACAGTTACCAGTTCCACGTCGAATGCCGACGCCTTGATGAAGTCGACCGCTTTTCGAATAAGAGTCGTGTTGTATCCACCCGCGAGCCCGCGTTCCGAAGTCACCAGAATGAGTAGCGCTCGCTTAATTTCCCGCTTCTGCATGAGCGGATGGGGAGGCAATTCGTCAGCGTTTGCTAACGATCCCATAAACTCCTTAAGCTTGTCCGCGTAGGGTCGGGCTTCCAACACACGGTCGGTCGCCTTTTTCAATCGCGCCGCCGCCACCAGCTTCATCGCCTTGGTGATCTGCTGGATATTCTTCGCGGTTTTGATTCGCTGTCGGATCTGCTTAAGGGTAGCCATAAGGTCGGTTGGTTTAGTTCAGATTTGAACGGTATGGTTCAGATTAGCTCGGACTAAACCGAGCTAATCCTAAACCGGACAAGTTAATTGAACGTTCCGGCGAACTCCTTCACTGCCTTGCCCAGGGTCTCCTCGTTCTCCTTGGAGATTGCCTTGCTCGTGCGGATGCTCTCGACCACGTCTGGATACTTCTCATGCACGAACTTGAGCAGTCCGGCTTCAAATGCCTTCACCTGGTCATTGGAAAGTTCATCCAAAACGCCGAGTCCGCCGGCGAAGATCGAGATGATCTGGTTTTCGACGGTATATGGCGTCGTCAAGTCCTGCTTTAGAAGCTCGGTAAGGCGCTGACCCCGAATAAGCTGCATCTGCGTGGCTTTATCCAAGTCGGAGGCGAACTGCGAGAAGGCCGCCACGTCTCGGTAGTTCGCCATTTCCAGCTTCAACTTACCGGCGACTTGCTTCATCGCCTTGATTTGAGCGTTGCCACCCACGCGGCTAACCGAGATACCCACGTTAATCGCAGGGCGAACGCCGGCAAAGAACAGGTCGGGCTCAAGATAAATCTGACCGTCGGTGATGGAGATCACGTTCGTCGGAATGTAAGCGGAAACGTCGCCTGATTGCGTTTCGATGATCGGCAACGCGGTCAGCGATCCGCCACCCTTTTCGTCGGAGAGCTTAGCGGCCCGCTCCAGAAGACGCGAGTGAAGGTAGAAAACGTCACCGGGATAGGCTTCACGTCCTGGCGGCCTTCGCAGTAGGAGCGAAAGCGCGCGGTAGGCCTGAGCGTGCTTGGAAAGGTCGTCGTAGATGACTAAAGCGTGCTTGCCGTTGTCGCGGAAGTATTCGCCAATTGCCGCTCCGGCAAACGGAGCGAGATACTGCATGGCGTTGGAGTCGGATGCGGATGCAACGACGATGGTCGTGTAATCCAGAGCGTTGTTGGCGCGCAACGTCTCGACCACGCGGGCCACGTTGGCCATCTTCTGGCCGCAAGCAACGTAAATGCAGTAGACCGGATCGCCACCGGGCTCATGGGTCGACTTCTGATTGATGATGGTGTCGACGCAGATGGCGGTCTTACCGGTCTGGCGGTCGCCAATAACCAACTCCCGCTGGCCACGGCCGATGGGAATCATCGCGTCGATGGCCTTGATACCGGTTTGTAGCGGCTCGGTAACGGGTTGTCGGTCCACAACGCCGGGAGCGTTGACTTCAAGTCGTCGGAACTCGGTGCCGGTAGGAGCGGGGAGGCCGTCGACCGTCTGACCAAGAGCGTTTACAACCCTGCCAAGGAGTCCCTCACCGACCGGAATTTCGATAATGCGGCCCGTTTCCCGGACTTGGTCACCCTCTTTGATAAGCGTATCGTCGCCCATCAAAACCGCGCCGATGGAGTCTTCTTCCAGGTTCAACGCAAGGCCGGTAACTCCATTCGGGAATTCCAACAGCTCGCCCATCTGACAATCCGGCAAGCCGTAGACACGAGCGATGCTGTCGCCAACCTGGATGACGGTGCCGACGTGTTCGACCTCGACCGAGCGCTCAAATTTCTGAAGCTCTTGTTCGAGGATCGAAGTAATTTCTTCTGGACGAATGCTAGACATGGGTGTTTCGGATTAATTCCTTGGAATATTTTAGTTCTGAAAGAGGATATTGTGACGCAACGCCTCGCCAAGTCTCCGAAGAGAACCGCTGACGCTTCCGTCTAAAACGTGGTTGCCGACTTGGACGCGGACGCCCCCGATAAGTCGGCCGTCGATTCGGAAGTCGGCTTCCACCGATTTTCCAAACTCTGATTGCAGCTTGGAGATCAGCGCTGTCCGCTGATCCTGCTCCATAGCTTCCGCGCTCGTCACGACAACGTAAGCGACGCTACCATGGTCTCGCCGCAAAGATACGAATTCGTCGCGCAACGCTTCGATCTCGTTCTCACGTCGTTTGACCAACAGCAGGCGCAGTGCTTGCATCGTGAGGGCGGTTACTCGATCGGAGAAGAGTTTCTCAGCAATCTTGACCTTCTCTTCTCGCCCGACTTCCGGACTCAGCATAAAGGAGCGGAACTTGTGGTCGTTGGCAAGGAGGCCGGCAATTGCGGAAAGATCGTCCTCGACACTCTTCACCACGTCGTTTTTTTGAGCGGTGTTAAAGAGGGCGGTGGCATACCGACGGGCGACCTTGGATTCTGCCATTTACTTGGGAACCTCGACCTTTTCAATGAATTCGGCGACCAAACGTCGATTCTTGTCGGAGTCCATATTCTCGCCAAGGATCTTCTCGCTGGCGGAAAGCGTCAGGTTGACCACTTCACTGCGGAGCTCGTTGAGCACTCGAGTCTTCTCGCCCTCGATCTCCTGCTGAGCGCGCTTGACCAACTCATCCGCCTTGGCGCTGGCTTCGCTCATGAGCGTTTGCCGTAGAGCCTGGGCTTCTTTGATTTGCGCTTGAATCTGCGAACGAGCTTCGGCTTCGGTAGCGGCTAACCGCTGTTCGTAGTCCGACTTCATCTTCGACATTTCGGCGCGAAGGTCTTCAGCCTCGCCAAATGTGGATTCCAGTGCTTGAGTGCGCTCATTAATCGCTTCGGCCAGAGGCGTGAAGTAGTAGTAGTTAATGACCGGAATCAAAATGATGAAAACGCCAATAACCGAAACGGTGATTCCTAGGTCGAGCGGAATTCCCTTTTCCGTAAGCGAATGCGTCAGTTCTGTCGTGTTCTGTGAAATCCAGACACCGGCCGCCATGAAGATGGCACCGATGATGAGTTTCACCAGATAAGGCATTCCCGATTTTTTCTGTGGGTTGCTCATGCGTTCAGTGAGTGTAGTGGATGCAAAGCTGGACCGGTGTTACCACCGGTCCAAATTGTTCATTTAGCGGGGAAGTGCCGGTGCAATCGCTGCGACCGAAGGCGCACCGATGAAGACCGTCAAAAGGAAGACGAGCTCGACGAATGCGAAGGCGATCAGCATCGCGACCTGCAG
>DATFHI010000267.1:0-3114 GCA_035248525.1 Fimbriimonadaceae bacterium
GATTGCAGGAAATGTGGCCACGAAGGAGGGCGTCCGAGCATTGCATGATTTGGGGGCGGATGGTCTGAGACTTGGCATTGGGGCGGGATCGATCTGCACTACGCGCGTCGTTGCCGGAGTGGGCGTTCCTCAATTTACGGCGGTAATGGATTGCTGCGAAGAGGCGAATCTACTGGGAATGCCCACCATCGCCGACGGTGGAATTCGTAGCTCCGGCGACATCGTCAAGTGCCTTGCCGCCGGAGCCAGCAGCGTAATGATGGGGAACATGTTTGCTGGATGCGAAGAGTCGCCCGGCGAATTGGAAATCTACCGTAATCGCGCTTACAAGGTTTACCGAGGCATGGGTTCGATGGCGGCAATGAAGACCGGCTCAAGCGATCGGTACATGCAGGTCAAAGAAGCCGGCGGAGTGATTGTTCCGGAGGGAGTCGAGGGTCGGGTGCCGTTCAAGGGTCCACTTGCCGATACCGTCGCCCAACTCGTTGGCGGACTGAAGTCGGGCATGGGATATGTAGGCGCGGGATCGCTGAAAGAGCTTCGCGAACATGCCGAATTCATGAAGATAACCGGGGCGGGACTGCGCGAGAGCCATCCGCACGACGTTTGGATTACAAAGGAACCACCGAACTACTCCTCCCCGATGATGGGTGGAGAGGGCGAATAAAGCGGCGTCGATGAACCACCTCGCCGAAAGGGCGCAGATGTGCGATATCGGGCGGCGTTTGTGGCAACGTGGATTGGTCGGAGCAACCGAAGGGAACCTTTCGTTGCGGCTTAGCAGTCGGCAGATCCTGTGCACCCCGACGGGTTCGAGTCTGGCTAATCTCAAGCCAGCCGATTTGGTGATTATCGACAACCACGGCAAGCCGGTAGATGGCGGTATTCCTTCTTCCGAAATCAAGTTGCACGTCCGGATTCTGGCGAAGCGACCGGACTGCCAAGCGGTAGTCCATGCCCATCCGCCAACGGCAACGGCATTTGCGCTGGCGGGCGAAGACATTCCCGATAACCTTATGCCGGAAGCCGCCTACGTACTGGGGAGCGTGGCGACGATGCCGTTTGCAATGCCGGGAACGAACGATGTTCCAGACGCGATCGAACCTCTTTTAGAGGATCACAAGACGTTTCTGATGAGCCACCACGGTGCGGTTGTGATGGGCAAATCCCTGGAAGATGCGTTCAATCGAATGGAGACCTTGGAGCGAATCGCGAATGTCATCCTTCGGGCGAAGCAAATTGGGACGCCGCGGCCCATGCCAGATAAAGTGTTCGACCTCATGCGGAAGATCGCTCTGCACGGCCGGTTGGATTAGCCGCTTTGACGGTTGAGCCAAAATGAATCTCTATGCGCATCCAAGCCCCTCGCGGAACTGAAGACTTACTGCCCACTCAGTCCCACGTGTGGCAGTACCTCGAGCGCGAATTCTTCGAGTTGTCTGGCCTCTATGGTTACCGAGAAATTCGAACGCCCATTTTTGAGGATATCGAGCTCTTCAAGCGGACGAGTGGAGAGACCAGCGACGTGGTCTCCAAAGAGATGTACGAGTTCACCGACCGAGGCGGCCGTCACGTTTGCCTGCGACCAGAGGGCACCGCGCCGGTTATGCGTGCGGCGATCGAGCACGGGCTGCTCAATCAAGGCGTGCCGATCCGCGCATCGTATGCGATTCCATTTTTCCGCTATGGCCGTCCCCAGGCCGGAAGGCTTCGTCAGGCGCATCAATTTGGTTTGGAACTGATCGGCTCGGCATCGCCCGAAGCGGATGCTGAAATCATCGAGATCGTGTCGGACTACTACGAAAGGGTCGGAATCGGAAAGGTGGTCGTTCTGGTCAACTCAATCGGCCGAGCGGAATGCCGGGCCGCTTACCGAGCCGTGGTTCTAGACCACTTTAAAGCCTATATATCCGATCTGCCGCAGGAAGAAAGGGATAAGGCGCTGATGAATCCGTTGAGGCTACTCGACTCAAAGGATCCCGCGGCATCCGATCTCAAAAACACGATTCCGCCCATTCTCAACTATCTGGAGCCGGAGGCAAAAGCCAACTTCGAACAGCTTCAGCAATTGCTAGCCGAGCGGGGCGTCGAGTTTCGGATCCAACCTGACATCGTTCGCGGGCTGGATTACTACACCGATACGGTTTTTGAGGTGATTTCCGATCGGTTGGGAGCCCAGAGTTCGCTATGCGGTGGCGGTCGGTACGACGGCTTGATGCAGCAACTTGGCGGTCCGCCGACCCCCAGCGTGGGTGTGGGAATGGGGATCGAGCGGGCGATCCTGGTGTTGGAGAGCCTTGGAAAACTTCCCGATCCGATTCGACCCGAAATGTACGTTGTCCAGGCCACGGAAGATGCGGCGAAAGCTTGCCGGGACTTGGCGGCAGCATTGCGCACTCAAGGCGTGGAGACCTTGCGAGATTTTGAAGGGAAGAAGATGTCGGCACAACTGAAGATTGCCGATAAGCTGGGGGCGCGGTTTGCGGCGATCATCGGTACGGACGAGTTGGCGGGCGGAGCGGCGATGGTGCGGAATCTAAGTTCAGGCGATCAGTCGCTGGTTCCGTTGAGCGAGGTGGGAGAATGGGTTCGAAAGCAGCCGCAATAGCGCTGGCGCTGCTGGCGGGGCGGGCCTTTGCGCAGGCCCCCGATGTGACCATCAAGTTGGACGCTCGGCTGAACTATCGCAGCGCCGAAAACGACGCCACCACGCAGAGGCTTTATGACTCGTTGGGAGAGTTCAGCATCGTCTCCATCGCTTTTAAGTTAGAACCTGGATTTAGGGTATTTGCCAGCCAGAAACTTCAACGTTTCGACGGAGGCAGAGACCCGGAGTTTCTCGATGAGTACTACATCGAAGACGAAGGAATTTGGAGGGTGGGCAAGCAACGCCTGCCATTTGGATCGGGTCGATTGGTACGAGAAAGCGCAATTGCAGCACGCGGAGATACGAACCTGATTTTAGAAGGTCTGCCCATCGCGGCCGCGTACGTCCAAGGCGGTAGCGGCCGGCAAAAAGGAGCGGTCGCTCGAATTGGTGGGCGGCTTGGTGTGAGCCTATTTTACGGCGATCACTTTGGGATCGAGGGCGCGTCCGTAGCGCTCATCCGGAAG
>DATFHI010000268.1:0-4486 GCA_035248525.1 Fimbriimonadaceae bacterium
TCAGTAGCGTCCTCATCCGCAACGTCGCCGGTATGAAGCGGGATCTTGACGACCGGTCCCCCAAACACCTCATGCGCAACGTGCCGGAAGACCTCTTCCACGCGCACCATCATGTCTTCCAGGTTTGCGTACGCCTCGTAAAACTCCAGCAGGGTGAACTCCGGATTGTGCCGGTTGCTAACCCCCTCGTTGCGGAAGACGCGCCCGATTTCGTATACCTTGGGAACGTCGCCGCAAATGATCCGCTTGAGATAAAGCTCGAGAGAAATGCGAAGTTTCACGTCGATGTCGTAGGCGTTGTAGTGGGTCAAAAACGGTCTGGCCGCGGCTCCGCCGGCCTCGATTTGGAGCAACGGGGTTTCCACTTCCAGATAACCCGCCTGATCGAAATAGCGCCGCACGGAGGAGACGATACGAGAGCGGTCCAGCAGCTTCTTGCGCGCAGTGGGATTCGCGATCAAGTCGAGGTGGCGGTGCCGGTACCGGAGCTCTTGGTCTGATAGTGCGCTAAAGACTTGGCCGTCCTTTTCCTTACCGATCGGGAGAACTTCCAGCGCCTTGCTCAGCACCATGAACGATCGCGCGTGGATCGACTTTTCTCCGGTTTTGGTGCGGAATAGCTCGCCCTCGACGCCGATGTGGTCGCCGATGTCGAGCAAGTTGTAGAGCTCCCACTCGGTCTCCGTGAGATCATCCTTTCGGAAATAGACCTGGATGCGAGCATCGCCATCGCTGACGTGAGCGAATCCGGCCTTGCCCATGAGTCGGTAGGAGACCACTCTTCCGGCAAATTTGACCTTCTGGCCCTCCAGACCTTCGAACCGGTCCAGCATTTGCTGCGCGCCGCGCGTGGAGACGAATCGCTCGTTCTTAAACGGGTCGTGTCCAAGTTGGCGCATGCGCTCCAGCTTTTCGAGTCGAATTTGGCGTACCGAAGTGTCTTCGCTCATCGTGAGCGTTCGAGTCTACTGCAAACTACCAAGGTGAAAATATATAGCAAACAAGCGCAGGTGGCTTACTGTCTTACTTTCCGGCCGGAGGCAGGAACCAGGGAATGCGCGTGCCCTTTGATAAATCCGGCGGATTCGGAATGGGGCCAATACCTTCAGTATGCGCAACTCCTGTAACCAAGAATTGGATATCGTGAACGCGCCACTTTCCCTCGTAAAGGCAAAACCGTACTTTTCCTAAGGGATAGGTCCAGAGTGCCGCGTTGTGACCCGGCTCAACCGTCGCCAGGACTGCCGCCTGTACGTTTAGGAGGGGAGACTTCGCGATCTTTTTAGGGCCCAACGTTAGATCCAAAATGTCTTTGTTCAAGTTGGTGATGGAGGGGGTGATTACCCCCTCTTTTAAGTCCGGGGGCTGTACCTCACGCTCCCATTCAAGTGGAATCTGTTTTGAATCGTAAGACCAATTTGTCTTGACTAAAAGTAACTGCAATTTGAAGATGCCCGCCACCCCACTTTCGGGATTACACAACGGGCCGTCGAATGTTGGAAGATTTGCTAATTCGGCTGCCAGTAGCCGATGTGAATGAGCATGTTCCTCAATGAGTTCAAATGCACGCTTAGGCCGACGATGGGCCCAGATTGCAGCGCCGGTGGCTACTACTACCGTCAAAGCAACCGCAACGTATTTCCACTTGCCCCACGAGGCCATTAATTCATAGTATCTCCATAATCTTTGGTTTGGGGAAACTTATTCAAGTAGGTCCGGGTCCAAGACCTTGACGAGCGTGCCCGAATGGAGTCATAATGAACTTCTGTCAGCCGCCTGCGACTGGCAACATTACGCTTAGGAGGCGTTACCGGGGTCCGATGATCGGACTTTAAGTTGAGTCGAGAAGACTAATTTTCCGGAATCCTGTGTGCCCTCCGACGTGCTGTCGAGAGGGTTTTTTTATTGCCCCCTCGACTCAAAGGAAGCTTAAAAGAATATATGCCGACAGTAAATCAACTGGTACGTAAAGGGCGATCGGTTCCCAAGGTGAAATCGAAGTCGCCGGCTTTGAAGGGCAACCCCTTCAAGCGCGGAGTCTGCACCGTCGTCCGAACCGTCACCCCGAAGAAGCCGAACTCCGCATTGCGGAAAGTCGCTCGTGTCCGCCTTACCAACCAAATCGAAGTGACGGCGTACATTCCTGGCGAAGGGCACAACCTCCAAGAGCACTCCGTGGTGCTCGTCCGCGGAGGACGTGTTAAGGACCTCCCCGGTGTGCGATATCACATTGTACGCGGAACCCAGCAGACCGCCGGCGCGGGCAAGAGAATGCAGGGCCGATCGAAGTACGGGACCAAGCGACCCAAGGCGCCTGCCAAGTAAGGATTAAAGATCAATGCCAAGAAAAGGACCCCCAGTTAAGCGACGCATTCTCCCGGATCCGGTGTACGGCTCGGAGATGATTCAGCGATTCATCAACCGCATGATGGTGGACGGCAAAAAGGTCACCGCCGAGAAGATCTTCTACGGTGCGCTCAAGCAGTGCGAAGAGAAGGCCGGTGTGCCCGGATTGGAAATCTTCGAGAAGGCGCTCCAAAATGCGATGCCGGTCGTCGAGGTTCGGCCTCGTCGAGTTGGCGGCCAAACTTACCAGGTTCCAATGGAAGTGCGGCCGGATCGGCGCCGAACGCTCGCTTTGCGCTGGCTGATCGGCCAAGCCCGCAAGCGCAGCGGCAAGTCGATGATCGACAAGCTCGCCGGCGAGCTGTTGGACGCTTTCAACAACACCGGCTCCACGATCAAGAAGCGCGAAGACACCCACCGAATGGCGGAAGCGAACAAAGCCTTCGCCCATTACCGGTTCTAAGTCAGGCTTAAGCAGCAGCGAGGGCAAGTGGATTTCCACTTGCCCTTTTTGTTTTTGTCAGGGTGCGGATTGGTATTTCAGGAAAAAGCCGCTCTCTCCCAAAATCCAACCGACACGGCCGGATTCATCCAGGCATGACGAAGTCAGCATTTGGCCGGCGGCGAGTCGACTCGCAACTGGATCCTTCGCCCACCCCGTTCCGTTCCAAATCAACACGCCGGAATAATAGCCTGCAGCCAGAGCTACTTTCCCATCGGCGCTTACGCAAACAGTATCGGGGCCGTTGAGCATCGACTTACGGTTGATTTTAGGATCACTCTTCCACGTCCGCCCATCCCAATTCATGAGCAGATTATTGGGTTCGGAGCCGCCCGTGGCAAAGCCGACTCTTCCATCGTCAGACAATGCGACCGAACTGTAATAGCCCTCGCTAAGCCTGGGGTCCTTGGTCCAGCGATTTCCGTCCCACCTCAAGAACGCATTGCCCCCAACGATAAATCCAAGAGATCCATCCGCGCTCAGAGCCACGGAATTCAAGCCGGTTACGCCGATGAGGGATTTTGCTTGCTTATCTTCCGACCAGACGCCGTTTTGGAATCGGTAAACGAATCCGGGGTGCGCCACCGCAAAGCCCAACTTTCCATCTTTGGCGAAGGCAAGGGAACGAAAGTTAAGTCCGGCGGGCAGTTCCGGCACTTCTTGCCATTCGTTTCCATCGAGGTTGAATATGCCGCCGTTGGACGTCGCTACCGCATTTCCATTGGGTCCCAACCACACTGACGATAAATAGTTTCTCCGATTGGCGGGCGAGGTCGTGCGAATCCAAGTTTTCCCGTCCCACCGTAAGGTCTCGCCTTCAAACCCAACCGCCATTGCTCGGGTTCCAGATCGGTCGATCGCGATAGCTTCCAACTTGGAACGGTTAACTTTGGCAGCTGCCGTTGGGTCGCGCGACCACTTCAATCCGTCCCAACGTAAGATCGCACCCCGCGTGCCAACGGCAAACCCAATGTCTCCTCGAGGGGTAAGGCAAATCGACATGAAATCCAGTCCTTGAGACTCGCGCTTTGCGACTTGATCAGCAATCCACTTGGACCCGTCGTACCGAAACATTGCACCGTCGGTACCCGTTGCAAACACGGTTTTTCCAGAATCGTCCGAGGCGAGGGAATACAGATAGTGATCTCGGGGCCAAGGTTGGTCGTGACCGGTTTGTTTCCAAACTCCGTTCGATAATTTAAGAATGGAGTCGGAGCCAATCATCCAGCCGAACTTCTTGGTCGGATCGATTTGGATCGTGGCAATCCCCCAAAATGGGTCCGAATGGAACCGCGAGTCGATCAACTTCTGATCGTACTTCCATGCTTTCCCGTCCCAGCGAACGACGATTCCGGCGAACCCCGCCGCGATCGCGTGGCTTGTTTTGGGGTCCATCCAAACTGCATAAAGCCCCTCCGCATCGACCGGGGCACCACCCGACACGAAGCCAGGAGGCTTGATCGGAGTCTTGACCCTTGACCATCTTCCGCCCTTCCAAAGGAGAGCGACTCCGTACTGGCCAACTACCCATGCTTCTGATCCAGATGCGTTCATCGCCGCCGCGGAGAGGAATCGTCCTTCAGCCAGCTTTGGAGTCTGCTTTTCGCCGCGCCAGGAGTTTCCGTTCCAAGTAAAGAC
>DATFHI010000269.1:0-4852 GCA_035248525.1 Fimbriimonadaceae bacterium
CTTTGGTGATTAATTCATTCCATCGGCTAACGATGACCACGAACTTTTGTCCAGAGGCATCCATCTTCGCCTGAATCGTCTTCACGTTCATCAGTTTCCCTGGCCGGATCCTTTGAGCCGGGCGACCGCTTCGTCCAAGCCATCCCAGGTTCCATCGAAACCTACAAACATTTGGATAAGATTGCCCTTTTTGTCTATCAGGTAGACGGTGGGGGTTCCCGGTAAAGCGAGCTTCGTCAACTCCTTGCCGGTTGGATCGAAGTACACGTCCCCGGCGTTGAGGGATTTCGCGCTTGCGGCGTCGCGGCGGTCTGTTGCATAAACGACCTTTGAATCCGGTACTCGCTTGGCGACCGTCGGCATCGCACGAATCAATTCCGAATTTGCGTGAAAGCCGGGGTTGCAGACTACCAAGAGCAAGTTCTTCCCCTCGGCAATGGACTTCAGGGTTCCTACACGGCCGGATACGCTCCGGAGTGTAACTGTGGGCATGGGCTCGCCGGAAGGATTGACGTCTGGAAATCTCGCCAATGCAAACGGTGAATATCCTAGGGGCAACTGAGTCGAAAATGTAGCCGATGAGAATGTAGGGTTCAACACGTATTTCGACAAGCTTTGTTCAAGAATGAAGGTGCCCTGCATGCTGACGGACTTTAGATATGTCTTTAATATCTTTCCCGACGGGTCGATCCAGAACTTCATATTGAGTTCGCTGTTGTCCCCTTTCATATAGCCGGAGAGAACGTCCGTTTGAACTCCATTAATGGTTGCTTTGCCTGCGTATTTTGGGCGAAGGCCAGAAGCAAATAAAGTCTTGGAATTTCCCTGGTATAGCGCGGTTGGAACCGTATGAATGAGCGGATTCAACATTTTGAAGGGAGGCATGTATAGCTTTCCGACCGCCGGATGCAACGCATAGAGAGTTGCGCTTCGAAATACTTCGATTCCTTCCGACTCATTGAGATTAAAAACCCCCTCGGTATGAGCGAATTTTGCGACGATGGACATCCGCTTCGGACGCTGAATTCGAAATACAGTCTCCGCCAAATGGTGCCCGTTGACGCTCGATGAAACCGACACCGAAAAGGCGGGCGCCTTGGCCATAAATTGATCGAATCGGCGCAAAACCGCATCGGCGGATCCGGTTTGGCCGAGCAAAAGTAGGGTCAGCATAAATTGAGGGTCCAGAACAATTATGGCTATGGATACGCAAATTTACTGGGCAAGCGCTACATCCAACTAGGAACTGAACTCAAATGCGCCCTGGCCCGCGCGCTCATTGTCCATCCAATCAAAGAACCGCTCTACGATTTGATCCGCGGGCAGAGTCCCATCGATGACTCGCCATCGTTCCGGTTCCGCCGCCGCTAATTTCAGAAATGCGTAACGAACGCGTTCGTGGAATTCGAGCGGCTCCAGGTCGAGTCGATCCTTAGACCGAATCCTGCTAAGCCCTATTTCGGGATCGATGTCCAACAAAAAGGTGGCAGTCGGAGCCAGTCTGCCCGTCGCGACGTCGTTAGCCGTGTTTACAAATTCCGGGTCCAAGCCTCGGACCACCGACTGATAAACGAAAGTCGAATCCGCATACCGGTCGCAAAGCACAATTTCTCGTCTATCGAGCGCGGGCAGGATCGTCTGGCGGACGTGGCTTGCCCGGTCGGCCAAGAACAAAAACAGTTCGGCTTCCGGTGGCATCGAACCGCCGTGCAGGAGAATCTCTCTCACCTTCGTTCCGAATTCGCCGGAACCGGGCTCACGCGTAACCAAAACGGATTCACCTCGGTTCCGTAGGCGCTCGGCGATACCAGCGATTGCCGTGGTTTTTCCCGCGCCCTCCGGACCCTCGAAGGTGATGAACATGGCGAAATATTACTGCGAGCTCGTGCGGGTCTAGTTTGCAAGTTCCTCTTTGAACTGCACTTTGATGCCACGTTTTTGGATTTCATCCAAAAACTTCCTACCGCTCATAGCAGTTTCGTAACGGTGGGCGCCCGGGGCGCAGCCACCTTCGGAAAGATGCTTGGCGTAAGTTGCGGTCGAAAACCCGGTTAGCCGTTCCATTGCCGTAAATCCGGTAGCGTCGTCATGCTTTTCATGGATGTCGATCTGGATTCGAGTTCGTTTGCCATCCTTCATTCCAATTCCGACTCCGCGAACGATCACCTGATCCTTGTCGTTCGGGTCGCGCAACGCCTCTCCCATAAGTTTATGGAACACCTCGACAGGAATGGTTTCGCCGCTGCGGGTTTTCAACGGTTGATGACTCCAGAACCCATAGTCTTTGAAAATACGCATCCTTTCGCAATGGCCCGGAAACCGTATGGTCTTGTATTCGTACGTGCCGATCTTCCCTTCGTGGGTAAACGGAGCAGTGGACGAACCCCCGGACGTTGTGAACGCTTCCATTTCACCAAGGCCATCGACCTGCAGCTTCTCTAGCTCTGCCAAGGTATCGACTTGAACGACTTTGCCATCTCGTACAACGTCCGCCTTGTGGCTGTACTCGGTAACGAGTCCTTCGACGTTGAATACCAACTTGTAATTGAACGGAGGTTTTGGATTCTGAGGAAGTCCGCCGCAGAAGAGCTTGACCGACTCCGCCGGCTCTAAAGTTTCCATGAGAAAGTTCCCAAGATCATTCACCAGCCCGGGCGCCAAACCGGTGTCGGGCACGATGGATACGCCCTCCTGCTTAGCTTGTTCATCCAACTTGAGCGTTTCCCAAGCAACGGCGGTATCTCCACCCATGTCCACCATTGAAGTCTTGTGACGGATCGCAACCGAGGCAATACGAGGGTGCATCCAATAGGGGACACAACTCAGAACCACATCCACCGGATCAAGGAAGCGGCCAAGCGACTCCGGGTCGAGGGCGTCGACCTGGAAGGCTTTACATAACGTCTTCCCGGTCAGCGAGTTCACCCGATCGGTTCGTGCTTGGGCCTGATCCAGAAGCACGTCGCCCATCCTTATTTCAGTTGGATTGGCGTGTTGGGCGAGATCGTATGCGGCAGCAGTTCCTTGCATGCCGGAACCTAAAATTGCGAAGGTTTTGCTCATTGGTTCTCCGGGACGGCGTCGTCGATCGGGGATCGTCCGTGAGACTTGAGGTTACCCCTGGGTGCCGCTCGCTTGCCGAGTGCTGCATTGGTCCAAAAACCCGGCAATTAGGCTCCCGGCTAACTGAATTTTCTCTGTTACACTAGCGGATATGTATCGAGGTGAAGCGATGGAACGCATGATGCCCATGGATTTGGAGCGCGCCCAATTGAAGTCCGTTTTCCGCGGTTATGACCGGAGCCAGGTTCAAGCTTTGTTGCAACGAGCGGCCAAGGAGATGTCGGCTTTACGATCCGAGATCGACACCCTGCGCTCGGACATATCTCGTTCGAAGTCAGAGGCTGAATCCTACCGGGCTCAAGAAGACACGCTAAAGGAAGCTCTCCTCCTGGCGCAAAAGACCGCCGATGAGACCCGCGCGAATGCTCATAAAGAGGCTGATTTGATCTTGGAGTCGTCTCGGCAAAAGGCGGCTGAATCAGAGGCCGATATGCAGGCCAAGATTAATGACCTCCGTTGGGAGTTGGAAAGGCTCCGGCTCGAAAAGCAGAGATTTTTGGCTGGATACCGCTCGATGTTGGAATCCCAACTTCGCGACATTGGCGAAATGGGCGGATTCGCGGTGGTCGAAGGCGATGTTTCTTCCGAGGCAAACCAAGCCTAACCGGCAGGATATAGGCCATTCCGCCCGGTATTTCTACCGTATTTGAAAATTTCACAAAAACCCTAGCTCTTATGTCACATCATTGAGCTACTATAAAACCGGTTTAGTTTCCCGCTCTGCGGGTTTCTATTTGGAGAGTTGAGATGAAATTTTTGAGATGGATTCCATTAGGTCTTTTGCTGGTGCCCATGTCGGCACATGCAATCACGTTTACGCTCGACACGGTCAACGGTGGCTACAACTACAAAGCGACCGCAGACTTCAGTGTGGTAGCTGGTCGCCTTCAAGTGGTTTTGACAAACACCCAAACTTCTGGCGCACCGACTAACGCTCAAGTCTTTACTGGCGTTTTCTTCAGCATTCCCGGCGCCCTCAGCGGTGGAACGGCAGCAATGACTGCGGGCAGCACTTTGGTCGGATCGAATCCCTTTGGAAGCGACACCGTTGCTCAGCACTGGGCCTATAAGAACGGAACGCCAAGTCCTTCATTCTTCAGTGGAGTTACTCAAGGAATTGGCACGGCCGGGTTTGGTTTTTATGGTCCCACGGACGCATTTCAAAGTGGAGGGCAAAATCCCGTTCTGGACGGAGTCGACTTTGGGATGGTCGGCAACGCATTGAATGGAGCCAGTACACAGCCATTCGTGTTCAACTCCATGACCTTCACGTTCGACCTTCCAACCCCAGGTTTCGAAGCCAATTCGACAACCATTCGAAATGTCTGGTTCCAATATGGATCTGATTTCTCGGAATTTCAAGGTTTCGACCCTGAATTTCCCCCAGGTGGCGATCCCGTTCCAGAACCCACCGCAATGGCAATGGTTGCGTTCACCGCTGCTGCAATCTGGGCGCGACGCAAGAAGTAAACAAGCCAGCTGAAAAGGCTCTCCGATGCCAGTGATCTGAAAAGGATCACTGGCATTTTTGCGTGTTTTTGGCAGAAATACCCAAAAATACTGTTTGTTTCATCAAGGGTGGAATACAATCTGCCTAACTTCGATACCAGTGTCGGTGTCGAGATTTGGAGAGTTGAAATGAGAGTCTTACGTTGGGTTTCCCTTGGTTTGTTCTGCGTGCCTATTGCGGCTCACGCCTTGACCTTTACATTGAACACCACCTCCGGTG
>DATFHI010000270.1:0-8267 GCA_035248525.1 Fimbriimonadaceae bacterium
CAGGCTGAAGCAAGATGTTTTGGGCATCGTCTCCCTTCTTGATGAAGCGAACGATGTCCACTTGGATCCGGTCGTAAGTTCCGGGCATTCCGGGACGCTCGCGGATAACTTGAGTTCGGCTAAGCCAGGAACGGGTAGGAATTTCTCCGCCTGCCTGGGCCAGAGCATCCTGGACGGTAAGAGGTTCTTTGTATGGAATGGGACCGGGCTTCGGCACCTGTCCAATAACAATCACCTTGTTGTTCGCTTCCGGAACGTTTAGGGTGTCGCCGTCTTCGATCAAATAGTTTTGAGATGTATCGGCCCGGTTCAACATCGCGTGCAAGTCGATCGGGATTAATTCATCGGATCCTTTGCGGCGCAATGTGGCGCGTCGCAAATCTGCACGGTCCCAATCCGGCCCCCCCGCTTTGCTGAGAAGGGTGAGAATGGTATCGCCGGGGCGAAGATCGAAAATTCCCGGCCCCTTAACAAAGCCACTCGCAGAAACTTTTAGCGTGCGGAACTTAACCAGGGTAACTGAGACTTTTGGATCTCGAAGTCGAAGACGCTTCGAATATGCGTCGGTAAGGATGTCTCGGAGTTCAGGAATCGTCATCCCCTCGACGTACATGGGATCGAGATAGGGCAAAGAAAGTAGTCCGTCCTTACCAATTACCGCGTCGCTATTGACTGACGCCTCGTTGTAAATCTGAACATGGATCGTATCGTCTTCGCGTAATCGGTACGGTTCTCGTTCCTGGCCGATTGCACCCACGATTGTCGCGAGCATCAAAAACCAAAGCGTCGCGACCCTGATGTATGTCTGACCCATGTGCTTTCCTTGCGTTCGCATACTACCTTAGCTAGACTCCATGCGCCTTCCTCGACGCACACCTTCGACCACTATTGTAACTTCACCTTTGCGCGGAACTTGCGATTCCGTGGGAATTATCGGTAATTCGGACCTAAAAACTTGCTCATGAAGCTTGGTCATTTCCCGGCAAATAGCATATCGACGATTTCCGAGGCATTCCGCGGCGACCTTAAGAAGCGCTTCGAAGCGAAAGGGAGATTCAAATAGTACAAGCGTCAGTGGAGAATCTTTAAATGGCTGGAGTTCGGCTTTTATGGGACCCGGTTTGCGACCGAGAAACCCGAGAAACGCAAACCTTTGCGCGAAAAAGCCGCTGAGCATTAATGCGTCGATAACTGCGCTTGGACCCGGGATCGACTCTACCGGGATGCCGTGTTCGTGGCAAGCGTCGCATAGCATGGAACCTGGGTCCGAGACGACGGGTGATCCACCGTCAGTTACCAGCGCGGCATTGCTTCCTGCCGATAGCAGTTTGATGAATCCGTCGATCGCTTCGGGTCCGCGGTGGTCGTTGAGAACCTTCATCGGCTTGCGGAATCCGAGATGCGACTGGAGCTTCCCACTGACCCGAGTGTCCTCAACGATCCAAAGATCAGCCTCTGAAAGCGCTTGAACGGCGCGCGGGGATAGATCGGATAAATTGCCGATCGGGGTCGCTACAAGTGTGAGCTTCCCCGATTCCGCCATTACAATTACCCGCCGCTGTTCGGCTTCTTGGAACTGGAAGTTTCCCGAGACTTGACCTTGGCCGCCTTCTCGGCGTTGGCTTTCTTCACGTCTTCCTCGGCTGCCTTCTTCGCCTCTTCCTCTTCCTTCTTGGCCTCGGCGTCCATCCGGTCTTGGTCAGCCTTTTGAGCGATCCATTGCTGCTGGATGTCCTGCAGAGATTTCACTTCGTCGGCGGTGATCAACTTAAGGTCCTGACCCTCTTTGATGTACTTGTTGATCTGGCTAAAGACGCCTTGACCAATCGTATCCGTCTGGCTGAGGTTGGCATTCGCCGCTGCCATGAGCTGGTTGTAGAACTCGGGTCCCTTCTTCTGCAATTTGTAGACTTCGACAAGCTCCAGCCGCATCGCCGCATCTTCGTTATCCATCAGATAGGCTTCATAGACCTTGATCTTGTCTTCGTCCAACTTTTTCTTCTCTTCGGGCGTCGCCGTCGAGTAGATGTTTTGGAAGGTGACGTAAGCCACGGAACTCGCGAGCCTGGCCTGCGAAGGATCTCCTTCGGTAGCAGCCTTAAGGGATTCGTCGAGTACCTGGCGCTGAAGCTTGTTCCGCTCATCCGAAGGCAAGTTTTCCGTGGCTACTCGACCAAAATCGTAGAGTGCCTTATAGGCGTCGCTGAGCCACACAACTTCGACATTTTTGACTTGCTCTTGCAAGTCAGCTTGCAGCTTTTGTGCGGCCAGAGTCGCCATTTGTGATTCGCGATAGGTGTCCTTCTTCTTCTCGAAGTCCTTAGGGACATCGCTTTTAATTCGGATGAGCTTGAAGAGGTTAACCGACGGGCCGATTGGGATTGGCTTGCTGACCTGTCCGGGCTTGAGTTCTTCCAACTGTCGATAAGCTTCGAATCCTTTGATACTGACTCGGCTCAATGGATCGATCTTGTCGCTAAGTTTTTTCTTTGGTTCGGGAGTCCCTTCCGAATACTTATCCATCGCCTGCTCGAAGGTCAGGGATCCTTTGTGGATTTCGTCGAGGATTTTCTTCGCGGTCTGATCCGGATTGCCTTTAGTCAGTACAATTCGCTTCACTTCAAGCGTGTCGTAGGTCTGCTTAAGCTCCTCGTCAGGCAGCTTGATCTCCTTCTGGATTGCCGACATCAAAGGTGCGCTAATCGCCTGCGATGCGAGGGGAATCCTCAAGTCGGGCGAGGCCTTGATTTTCTCCATGTTCTGGCTCACCGCATCCTCTTTCAGCTCACCAAGATCCTTGCCGGATTCCTTCTTGAATGCCGCCGCGAACTCCGCCTCTGTCGCTTCTGGCTTTAGCTTCTTTTGCGCAACCAGTTGGGATTTGAATTGGGCCAACTCTTGGTCCACTCCCTGACGGATGATCTTCTCGATATCGGAATCGGAAGCCTCGATTCCGTATTTCTTCGCCATCTGAAGTTGAAGAATGTTCTGAATTGCGCTTCGGATGATCCCTGCCTCGATTTGAACTTGGAAGCTGGCCGGGAGGTTGCTGAGTCCGCCGTACATGGCGGCTCCACGCTCCAATTCGCTCTGGATCAGGGCTTCGGTGATGTTAGTTTCGCCGACCTTAGCCACAACCTGCGAAGTTGCGCTGGGATTGCCAGCGTCTTCGAAGCGGTTGGCACGGCCACACATGGCAAAACTGCCAACGACCATGCTGAGAATCATGAGGATGGAAACGGTCCAGACACAGCCTTTGTTCTGGATTAATTCGTGGACTTTACTGATGGACAAGGATGATCACCTGACGATGGGGAACAAGAATTATGGCACGATCAGTTCCGCTAGACGGATGACCGCTCGTCGTTTGTATCTTGACATGTAGACAAAATCGTGTAGAATGTGGAAAACTCGCGCCGGTTTTAGGAGACATCTATGTCAAAAGGACTTACAAAGCGTCAAGAAATGATCCTCCAGTTTGTGCTGGACTATATCGAACGAGAAGGTTATCCACCCTCGATCCGCGAAATTGGCGCACATTTCCAGATCGGATCATTGCGAGGCGTCACCGTGCACCTGGACGCTTTGGAGAAGAAGGGCTATATCGCTCGGTCGAACACTCCCCGTTCGATAAAGGTCACCCACCCGCAATATCAGTCTTCCAATCGCGTCGTGATGTTGCCCCTCGTGGGATCGATTGCCGCCGGTGTTCCCATTCAGGCGCAGGAACAAGTCGAAGACCTCATTCCCGTTCCCAGCGAAATGGTGAATCGCATCGAAGGCGCGTTTTTGTTGCGGGTCAAGGGTGATTCGATGTCCGGCGAAGGCATCATGCCTCGCGACTTGGTGATGGTGAAACCTCAGCGAACCGCCAACCAGGGGGACCTGGTCGCGGTTCTTTTGGGCGACGAAGCGACGGTTAAGCGGATCAACTATTCCAAGGAAGGGGTCAAACTGATGCCCAGCAATCCGAATTACTCTCCCATTCCGGTGGAGCAAGAGGATGCCCAGATCATCGGCAAGATCGTGGGGCTATTGCGTGATTACGAAGGCATGGCTTTCTAGTGCAAATTCCTAAAGTCCATTGCTTGCCTTAACCCTCAGTGTTAATCCTTCACGTTAGTAGACGAATTGCTCGTTACTGCCTCTTCGACCGGAATATGTAACGACAATCCGTCCATCAGAGTGAAGGACACCCTTTGCAGGCTGGTCAAAATCGACTTTGCTCTTGAGAAGCTGAATTCCACTTGTTTCTGCCAAGCCTGGAGTGGCGAAAGCCACATCCAATCGTCGCAACGCAAGATCATGTAGCTTGGTGCCGCTTGGAAGGTGAATAGTTACTTGTGATCCTGGCTTTTCAAATGCCTTTTTAATTTGCGCGTCGGATGCTCTCCGAATTAGCTCTCCATAATATTCGGAATCGGCACGGTAGACCATGCTTAGATTTTCATCCTTTGCCATTTTGTCCATTAAGGCGCCAACTCTATTCCTAAACTGTCGAATGTCGAGGTCTAAATAAGGAGCTCCGCCCGTCTCAGACAATTTCGCCCCAAGCGCTCCCGCCACTGCCTTTTCCAGCTCCTCTGGTAAAGCATTATTCGCCGCGATCGATAATCTTGCCGAATTGAAAAACCAGTGCCATTTAAGCTTTGACATGGTTTTCAGAAGTCGGAGACGATACAGTGTCGTCGCCGATTCGCTCGGCAAAGAGAAGGTTACGCGACCATTGCTTTCGATCGCGATTTCATCTGAGTCGGCGGTAGGAATTAGGGGGCTGTACTTCGAGTCGTTTTGTTTGCTGAAAAACCCGTAAGGGTAAGCCGGTTTTCCAAAGCCAAACAGCTTTGGATCCCCAGCGACTAAGCCCAGCTTACTTCCAACATAATTGGGAAGGTTTAAGTCGGATGTGTATTTTATCGATCTGGAAGTCCATCGGCTTTTCGGGTCGACTAGTAGTACGACCGGCTTCTTAAATTCCCTGCTGATCGCATTTGCGATTGTTGTTTCATTTCCACTGTCGATGGTTAGTAAGCCTGACAGTGCGAGGATTAGTATCATTTAGCCTCCTTGGCCGCCCCCGGACTCTGGGAATCCTTTTTGCGTTACAGTATTCGTGGTCCAAACAGAATTAGTGTCCTTTGGCGTTCCAGTCTGCATATCGGACAAGTCCAAACGATCTATATAGTACTTTTTGACAGGCAAGGCAGGGTCACAATGAACGGATTTGATAACATATGTAAAGGTAGTCGTGCCTGACACATGACCACTGTTAATAGAGATCGGATCACCACTCGCTATGGTTTACGCAAGCTAAGAGAGAGAGAGAGAGAGAGAGAGCAGGCAAATTCATAAACATAAAAAAGAGTATATCACATGAATGTTGAATTTCCACAGACTGAGGTTTATTTTCTGATTACCCAACTTGTTCCCGTTGGGCTGTCTCTCAGTTCCACTCCCGCGGCATCTAATTCTGACCGGATTGCATCCGCCCGGGCAAAGTCTTTGGCTTGCTTCGCCAATGCCCGTTCGTCGATCAGTGCCTGTACCCAGTCCTCGTCGATGTCGACTTCCTCTTGGACAGGTGTGGCCAAGCCATAGTCCGACCGGACGATCCCCAAGATGGCATTGATCTTATCCAGGAACAGCATGCCGCTCTCCGCGCTCGATTTCGACATGCCTTCCCCTTCCTTCAAGATCAACTTGGCACCTTCCAACGCCTTGGCAAGTGCGACCGGCGTGTTCAGGTCATTGAGCAGGGCATCGAGGGTTTGTTCGTAAAGCTCATTGAGCGCTTCCCCCAGTTTGTCCGGACCCTCGGCCGACGCTGCGCGCACGAATTGATCTGCCCTTCGATAGCGTTCGATGATAGATTGGGCATCCCGCAAACCCTGATCGGTGAAGTTCATAGGTTTGCCGTAGATTCCAGCGATCAGTCCGTATCGAATAGCAAGGGGGTCTGCGCCTTTGGCGACCAAATCCCGCACGGTGTAAAAGTTTCCGGCACTCTTGGCCATCTTCTCGCCGTTCACTTGTAGGAATCGGGTGTGAACCCAGTGGCCGCTAAACGGCTTTCCGGTCAATGCTTCCGATTGGGCGATTTCGCACTCGTGATGGGGAAACATGTTGTCCTCGCCCCCAGAGTGCAGGTCGATGGTGTCGCCCAGATACTCCCGAGCCATAACCGAGCACTCGATATGCCAACCCGGGAAGCCCCAACCGAAGGGAGAAAACCACTGCATGAGATGCTTATCGTCCTTCTTCCAAAGGGCGAAGTCCGCCGGCGCGCGTTTGTTATCGTCCCGCACAACTTCGCGAACCGCCTGTCGCAGCTTGTCCTGCGTATTGCCGCTCAATTTTCCGTATTCTGGAAAGCTCTCCACGCTGTAGTACACGCCAGTTGGAGTTTCGTAGGCGTTGCCCTTGGCGACCAATTCTTGCGCGGCAAGAATTTGTTGACGGACATGTTGAGTGGCCTTCGGGCGAACCGTAGGCGGAAGCAGATTGAGATTCCGCCAGTCCTCCTCAAAGTTGGCGGTGTAGTACTCCGCCAATTCCCAAACGTTGTGGAACCGTTCACCCTCTTTGCTGTGGAGCGCCTTTTCCATTCGGTCTTCGCCGGAGGCATCGGCCACGTCGTCCTGGGTTAGGTGTCCGACGTCCGTTATGTTATTCACGAAGGTGACCTTCCAGCCAATCGCCTGGGCAACCCGAACGATCAGGTCGGCAGTCAGAAAGCTGCGGAAGTTTCCAATATGGGCGTAGCTGTAAACGGTCGGTCCACAGGCATAGAATTTGAGGTGGCCCGGCTCCTTGGGTTGGAGCTCTTTGACCTGTTTGGTCATGGTGTCGTACAGCCGGAATTTCTTCTCGCCCATGGATGGATTAGGATACCGTTTGCCCCACGTGGGCAAGGGTCAATGGGGCTTGAAAGTGAACTTGAAGTTTTGAGTGCTCGCAATTGCCTGACCCTCTCGGGCGGCCGGATCCCAACGCCACTGTTTTAACGCGGCGAGAACCAAATCGTCTACCTGTTGGCTGCCCGAGGAGCGGACGATTCGCTCGCTGTGGGCGCCGTCGGCGGCGATGTCCACGCTAACATCCACGGATGAAGTGACTCCACTTGTTATCAGCCCAATTGGAACTTGAGGCTCGACGGTGAATTCAGGAAAAGCAACCCGATTTGGACCCCGAGAGCGCTTCTGTCCCAGGTTGCCCGCGGTGCTTGGTCGACTTGCCTCAGATGGATTTCCGCTGCCATTCTCTGTCCCCTGATTCATAGGCGGAAGAAAATCGGTCGGTAGCTGGGATTTGTCCGGATTATTTTGCGGTTTTGGGTTGCTTTGAGTTGGAACCGTGCCGCTACTAGAAGGATTAGCCGGATTGCGATTTTCAGTTCCGGAATTCGGCTTCGATTGCACCTTGACGTCTGGCGGGGGGATGGGAATCTTCGTCGGAACTCCAGCATCCAGGTCATATTTCTGCCCGAAAGATGCATTGGGCGTTACCGCGGGACTGTTGAAGCTCGAGTCTCCTTTGCCGCTGGGCAGGGGAGTTCCATCCATCGCGACTCGAGTTATCTCGACCGGGGGCGCTTTGAGCGGCTTAGTCGCAGAGTCGTCTGAAGTCACTTCCCCCACCACCATTGCGAGCAGATGAACGCCAATGGACACGGCGAACGCGATTCCAAGCCTGGACATCTGTTCGTTCTCCATTAAACGGCCGTCCTCTCCGCAATGGCGCCAGAAGCCACCATCGCATTGATGAGTGCGGTGGAGGATTGTTCGGTTTCCGACACAATTGCGCGCTGGCGCGCCGAGAAATAGTTGTAAGCCACGAAGCAGATTACGGCAATGGTGAGTCCCGTCGCGGTCGCGTAGAGAGCTTCACCGACTCCCGCCAGAATACGGTCGTTTGCATTCTGATCCTTTGAAGCGGAGATCGCTTGGAACGTGCCGATCATGCCAAACAAAGTTCCCAAAAGGCCGAGTAGCGGGGAAACCGTAGTCGTGGTGTCGAGGATGGGAAGAAAGCGCTCCAACCTCAGAAAATACTTCTCTCCAACTTCTTGAACCTTGCGCTCCACATGGGAAACTCCAAGTTCCCGATTGCGCAAGACTGCGGCCAAGCATGCGGCAACGGGTCCTGGCCGAGAATCACAAGTTCGAATCGCTTCCTCATATGCGCCTTCATCCACCAGGCGAAGCACCCTTTTTGCTACCCCGGGCGCCAAGTCGCCATCTTGGCGGTAAGCCATCCACCGCTCGACG
>DATFHI010000271.1:0-3113 GCA_035248525.1 Fimbriimonadaceae bacterium
TAACGATTGGATCACGCCGCCTGAAGGCATGATCTTCGGCGACACCCATGGCGTAGCTCAAGACGCCAAGGGGCGCATTTACCTGGCCCACACGGTTAACGGAGAGAGTAAGTCCACCGATGCGATCTGCGTCTGCGACGAGAAGGGAAAATTCCTGAACTCCTGGGGATCTCGGTTCAAGGGAGGCGCCCATGGTCTGGACTTGCGGAAAGAGGGCGGCGAGGAGTTTCTTTACCATTGCGACGTCGCGAATCGGCGGTTTGTGAAAACCAAACTGGACGGCACTGTGATTTGGGACAAGGGCGCGCCGGAGGAGTGCGGCAAGTATCGCAACGGCGAACCGTTCATCCCCACCAATGTCGCGTTCTCCCCCAATGGCGACTTCTTCGTCGCCGATGGCTACGGATCCAACTGGATCCACCAGTACGACAAGAACGCCAATTACATCCGCACGTTTGGCGGGCCCGGCAAGGATCCCGGACAAGTGACCCAGCCGCACGGTTTATGGGTGGATACGCGTTTGAAAGAGCCACTGTTGGCGGTGGCCGATCGCGGAAACCGACGGATTCAATACTTCACGTTGGATGGCAAGCACGTCCGATTTTCGACCGATGGAATGCGGATGCCATGCCACTTCAGCATTCGGAAAGATTGGATGTTGGTTCCAGACTTGGAGAGCATCGTCACGATATTGGATGGCGACAACAAGCCGGCCGCTCAACTCGGAGACGGGAAGCCGTCCGACCTGCGTGGCCACCCGAGATCGGATTTCATTCCGGGTAAGTTCATCCATCCGCACGATGCGATGTTCCTGCGGAACGGCGATATCCTCGTCGCGGAGTGGGTGCCGATCGGCAGAGTGACGCTACTGAAGAAAGTCGCCTAGTTCGCTTCGCGCTGACGCATTTCGGTAAGGAATTCCGGTCCGCAACTGAGTTTTGCGGCGGCCTTGGACTTGGCGTCCAGCACCCTCCAAAATGGGGTGACTTCATCCCAAGACTTGCCGGCCCGATGCTCATCCATTGCGGCTTCCGCGACGATCCTGAGGAAGATTCCGGTTGTGAGCGGGCAGGTCACGTCGGCGCTGTAGAGGCGTGCGATCTCCTTCCGCAGATCATGGACGCTTAGCGTTTGGCCAGACGGAATTTGCTCGATCAGTTCCTTGACCACTTTGGGAGTCGGGATCACCATTTTGACACCCGCAGGAATTCCGGCAAATGCCTTATCCGTGACCTCGACGAGAGGTTCTCGCCCGTCGTTTAGTTTCTCGTGCCAGGTTTTGGGCATGGCTAGTCGTTCCTACGCTGAACTTGGACCGGAGCGCCCCCGTCCAGCGATTAAGTGAATCTATTTCAGGATATCAAAAGCGAGCGACTGCTGTATTGGAAGGGCGGGTCATTTCTCATTTTGGCTCTGATAGCAGGTGGAGCGTTGATTGCCTTGAACCCGGATTGGACCAACATAGCATTACTCCTTATCGCCATCTGGGCGGCTTGCCGCTTCTATTACTTTCTCTTCTATGTGATCGAAAAGTACGCGGATCCGCAGTTCCGCTATGCCGGAATCTTGTCCTTCATCCGTTACCGACAACAAAAAGGGTCCCGACCCGAGGGCCGGAACCCGTAGCTTTAGTGTTAGGCGAATGGACTAGCCAGATCGCCAAACGAGGTCTCGGTTCAGCTTAACGCCGAACTCCGTGCCGGCTCGCAGTCGAACGTCGGCCGCTTGCTGGTTGCTTCGCTGAACTTCACCGAAGAGGTAGCCAAGCACTCCACCAAGAATCGCGCCTTCGAGCGGTCGCTTCGTAAGCAGACCAACTAGAAGACCAGCGCCAGCGCCGTATCCAGCGTAGACGAGTCGGTCATCCTTTCGGTCGGACCGAGCGGTATAGACGCCGTCGGTATTGCGCGTAACGCTGTTGGAATCGAGTCCAATCAACGATCCGTCGATAGGAATTGTTCGCCCGTCGGGAAGAATGACGCGTTGGAAGTCGAGTTCCAACATCCCTGGATTGCGACCTTCTTTGGCGTTAGCGGTAACTACTCGTCCTTCAATTTTCGTTCCGGCAGGAAGTCCGGCATAGTCGGCTCGATCGTTGCGGACAGTTGCCGTGAACAGGTCGCCCTGTCGCGCTCGATCCGAACTCAGTTCTTTGTCAAGGCTAACCGGAATAACCGTTCCGTCTTGGATCAGCATTTCGGTTCCACGGGTAACGGGTGGGTTTGTACGGTTGCTGGCAATGTCAGCGGCCGTGATAATTTGTACGGTCCGTGTTGGTGAGAGCCAGTTCACGGTTGCGCCGAGTGATTCGCTCAGGAATCGGAGAGGGACCATGGTTCGGCCCGAAATCAGCCGCGCGGGAGCGTCCATCATCATGTTGGATCCGTCCACCCAGGCGGTATTGCTGCCGATCGAGAGTTTGACCACATTGTTAGCGCGGGTTGCGGTCACGGTTTGAGTCTGTGGATTCCATTCCACAAAAGCGCCCATCTCTTCGAAGACGCCTCGTAAGGGTACGAATACCCGGCTACCGATTGTCATGGGTTGAGTTCCGGCAAACATAACTGGATCGTCGTTTACCGTCACTCGAATACCTTGCGCAGATGCCATGGCGGCGGTCGCAACCACACTCGCCAGCAACGCGCATTTTAGTCCTTTCATCATGCGTTTCCTCCTTTGCACTTTCCAAAAGAAATGATTTGCATCGCTCCCTGTTAGACTGCGGTTGATGCGGAGGCGGGGTAGTGGTAGTGGCTTGAACTGGGACCTTAGTATCTTGGAAAGGTTTCCAGGATGGCTTCCAGGGCGTCGACCACAGGCTGCCACTGGGTACCGGAAAAGCTCTTCACGTCGACTAGACTCCAAGCGCAAATTCGCCAAGGGTCCAAATTTAGGCGTTGGCTGAAGATGCGGATTCGGTTGGCCAAAAGTTCATGAATTTCGGTCAACTCCGGCAAACGGTCGATGGGATTGCGCAGGAAAGCAGTCGGCTCGAAGTGCGGATCGCCAATCAGGCCCTTGGGATCGATTGCCACCCAAGCGTCACCGTGGCGTAAAACGTTTTCTTGATGCAGGTCTCCATGGAGAAAGGTAGGTTCGGGACTGGATTCCAG
>DATFHI010000272.1:0-2981 GCA_035248525.1 Fimbriimonadaceae bacterium
CAGGATCCTCCAACTTGCCCTTCCAAAAATCGAATGAGATCGATGGGCCGTTTTAGTTCGCCAAGCCGAGAAAGCAGTTCTTCCTGCTCATTTCCAACCTGTTTCCAACGAGCCGCAAAACTGGGTGCACAGACTTCTTCGGTGCCAAACGGACGTTGAAACGGCTCCGGCAGATGCATCCATGAGCACGCGACCTGAAGGGAATCCCATGTTTGGTATCTGACCCGAAGGATCGGATTGAGTCTTAGCTTTACACCTGCCCGGGAAATGGTTTGGTGCATGGACCGACTGTATTTGACGTAGCTACTCGCCCCCTCATGGAAGATAAATACGAATTCACTGGCGAGCATCCCGATAAGGGTAACGGCCTTGCCAACAAGGGTGCAATTTGGACCGAATTTGTTTTCTATCGCTATGGCCAGATCGCTGACCGAACTGATAGGCTTCTTCAAGCTGATGAATAAGGGCTCGCGGGTCATGATTACTATCCCTCGTCGGCCGATGCGGATGGTTCCTCTTCCTTTTCCGGGAACAACCAGATCAAACGGAATAGCACCGGTTCCGAATCTAGAAATCTCGTAGAGTCCCGATCCATGGATGGCGGTGTCGTACGCCGCTTTAGCTATCTCCGCAGTTTCCGGCGCAAGAAATGCGTTGAGAAGTTGGAATCGCGGGAGCCCGGCGGTGTTGGAGTTGAATTGGAGCAGCTCGGTGGTTGTAGTTGTGTCTACTTCGACCTTGCTTCCGGCCACGAAGTCGTAAAAGTCCGGCAGCAAGCGGCGATAAAAACTGGCTAACGATCCCTTGGAGTCGGCTTCCAACACATCACACAATTTTTCGCGCAGACTCTGCGCATACTCTTCCCCTTGCTGACGTGACTCGCCCGTTAAGCTGTCCAAAGCTAAATCCAGCGCCCAATCGAATGTCTTACGGATTTCATGGAAAACCGGTCCGATTGGCAATTCCGCGCTGACTGGTGGAGCCTCATCCAAGCTGACAACTCCGCGCCAACCCCAAGCCTCGGTGATCTCGTCCAGAATCTCAGGCCGTGCTCGGCGGACCCGCTCGACCTTTGCCCCAGCTCGATGCAGCACTTCACGCGCGACGACCGTCTCCGAGCCGAAAAGCGTGGAGAACTCGCCAGCGGCACTCCAAATTCCCTTTGTGGTCGTGTCGTTGTGGGGAAACGCCTGGAATTTGCCGGGTTGCCTGCGTCCAGAGGGGAGTTTGGCAAAATAGTCCGTATCGTGCACTCCCGCGACAAATGAGCGGTTGTATCCAAGCCGACGCGAAGCGAGTGCGATCCCCGCCTTCATCGGTTCGTCCCAAAAAACGGTTTGGCCAAGGGCCAGGAATGGTGCGTCGGGCGCGATCTGCTCTATTTCCGCTAACGCATCGCCAACGCTTAGATTAGATTTGTCCATTCGCCCTTTTCATCATACGGTCCAATGCTTTGGAGAGATTTCGCCCCATCACTCCAACCTTTCAAAGGAAGCGGGATCACGTTCGAGCAGTTCCCTCATAAAGGGGGGAATCGACACGGCTTTGCGAGATTCCGGACTCATGACCACGTGCCAGGTGTATCCCTCGGTCACGATCTTTCCGTGCGTCTCGCTGAAAATCTCATACTGGAACTGCATTGCGGCTCGCTTAATTTCAGAAACCCAAACTCGAACCACGATCCAATCGTCGTATTGGACTTCTCCTTTATATCGCAAATGCGCTTCAACAACTGGAAGAAGGACCCCGCGCTCCTCTAATAATTTGTAGGTGAATCCTCGATCTCGGCACCACGCACCGCGGGCTTGCTCGAACCAATACAGATAATTCGCATAGTAAGCGTGGCCCATTTGGTCCGTTTCACCATATCGGACCCGTATCCTCTCTTCCGTGACGGAATGAAGCATTAGGCAAGTTAACCCGACCGGAAAAAGCCATCTGGGCCCGCGGTTCAATCGAATTTGAACTGTACGGCGACCTCTGGATGATCGGAGATGTGTGATTCGATCTCATTCAGACTCGCGATTTCACAAGCGCCGCCGATTTGGTTGCATTGCAGGGAACCTGCGGCCGCAGCAAATTGAAGGCAACGAGCGACATCCCAGTTTTGCGCCAGCCCAAACAGCATCCCCGCTCGGAAGTGATCCCCCGCTCCCGTGGAATCCACAACTTTCTCGATGGGGAAGGCCGGAAATGCCCGGACGGTGAAGCCCGGCGAGCCGGCCACAACACCAAGGGCGCCGTCGGTGATGATGCCAAGGCAACCGGTCCGATCGATCCACGTTTGCAGCAAATCGATGTTCGCCTCTGGATCGCCAGCGGTTCCGACCCAATCGGTGCTCGACTGCCAAACCGAACCCCGAGGAAACTCGAAGTCTTCGTCGTTGAAGTCCATGAAATAGACTCTCCAGCCGGCTTCACTCGCTGCCACGGCGGCTTCCTTCGATTCCCTGCGCATATTCGGTTCGGCAGTGAACCACTGTCCGTTTCCCGGTGGAATTTGCAGAGTGCCGGCGGACATGGTGGAGAAGTACCTTCCGAACATCGTCCGAGATCCATCGGGTGTAACGTAGATGTCGCAGAACGGGGTGTCGGCAGCCGCAGCTTGCTGGCAACTGAATCCCAGCTTAGCGAGTTCTTGGGCGGCTTTATCCCCAAGTGAATCTGAGCCCAACTCATTTCCGAGTAGCTCCACATCTGCTCCCCACGCTATAAGGGCGGAGGCGGTATTGGCGGCTTCTCCACCCAGGAGCTCAGTTTCCGCAGAGAACTCGACATATCCCCCGACCGCCGGGAAGAACGGGGCCGCACGGATACGATCGATGCAGATGGTGCCGAAAACCAGGATCATGCGCTTCGCGGATTTTACAAGGATTCTAGGGGGTACCCTCGGCCGATGTTCTGGGTTCAGGCGCTGACGAGCTTCGCGCTTTGGATCGGCTACGGAATCCTCAAGGCCCGCAATTCAGCCGCCCTTCGGG
>DATFHI010000273.1:0-30690 GCA_035248525.1 Fimbriimonadaceae bacterium
TTCGAGCTTACTCAGTCACAAGCTCAGGCTTTTTCCAACACGGTCGAAGCTCGGTTAGCCAGATCGAGCAGCACCTGCTTGTCCGGACCCTCGATCCTGAGATCATAACCGGCCTGAAGCCACCTCACCCCGCGGCCCACATAGACTTCGCGACCGTTGGGAAGCATCTTCCGATCTCCAATCATTTGTATGCTTGGATTTTTGCCTACGTTCAGGTGATAAGTTTTCCCTTTCACCTGATAGTCGAAGCAGCAGATATCCCCACCTTCGTGAACTCGTACGATTGGTACGTCCGATCCAAGGTCCATTGTGGGAAGATCAAAAGACTGTTGTTCCTTCACCCAGTTTGTCGCTACGACGGGGTCATTGGTTTCCAAAGCTCCCTTCGATGTTTCGCTTGGGAAATTGACCAAGAATAGGGCCAATGCGGCAGCAACTGCGGCCCCGGCGGGAAGCCAGTACCAACTCAAGCGCCGAGTTTCGGGCTTCGTTGATGGTATCAAACTTTCCAACCTGGACAAGGGAACTTCTTCGCGAAGGGCTTCCTGCCGAACGGCTTCGATAAATTGATCCAAACTTTCCAGGGATCTTGTGGCTTCAGGGTTCGTTCGCAACTCCTCCCGAGCGAGCGCCATTTCCTGCTCAGGAAGACTTCCATCTCGAAAGGCTTGCCAATCGATCTTCATCGGATTCCTTCCTCGATCTGGATTTGTCCTAAGCAGCGAGCTCGTAACCTGGCCCGGGCTCGAAAAAGGCGGGAACGTACGGTGCCGATGGGAATGTCGAGGGCGTCAGAAGCTTCTTCGTAGGTGAGCTCTTCCACGTCGCAAAGCTGAATGATCATCCGATGCTCTTCCGAGAGCTGATCCAACTCGCGCATCAGGGTATCGGCGTCGACTCGCAAATTCACCTCTTCCCAAAAGTCCTCGGTCTCGCCCTCGGCATCTTCCAGAACCACGGTCGGACGGGCCAGTTCACGGCGGATTAGGGAATTGAATTCATTCCGCAGAATCTTGATAAGCCAACTGCGAAAATGGCGACCGTCGAAGCTGGATTGAAATTTTACGGCGGCTAAAAGGGTCTGGCCGACCAAATCCTCGGCCATCTCATTTGAGCGGGAAAGGCGCTTGGCAACCCGAAAGAGAACTGGAAGTTCGCTTTTCAGGCTTCGCTCAAAGTCACGCATTATCGCCCCATCGCGGCGCGTTGCCGCCTGGGAACTATCATACAGCTTTGGACAAATCGTATAGCTCAACGAGGACGTCATTTGGAGATCAAGTCTCAAAAGCGACCTCGACCCGCAATAGTTCCCTAACCCTTGGACTTTAGTCTCTGGAAACGCCATCGTCGAACAATCGGCACGGAAAAGATCACGATGCCGGAGGTCGACAGTAGGAATAACATGACGGCCACCCCGGGCAAAACGAATTCATGGATCACGTTGGCGAAGTAACTCATGTCATGCAGGTCCTCCATCAACTGGTCGTTCCGCTTCGCGTTCGAAACGATCGTTCCCCGTGTGCCATCAACCTGAATCTCGCGGTATCCGGTCTTGCTCACGACCTTAAACACGTTGTCGCCCGGCCTAAAGTCCACCCGGTCCACATCCTTCAATTCGTCGAGTTCGTGATGCCCTGCGTCAAATGCGATTTGAAGCACGTCGGCCAGCGGCAAGATTGCTTCGATCGACTCCAACTCTGATGTGGGCATTACCGGCGGCCGCATAAACGCAAATTGGCCTTTAAGCGCCAGAAAGAAACCTGTGGTCGATATGAGGGCCAGGAAAAGGCATGCAACAAAGCCAATCCAGCGATGCAAAGTTCGGAGGCGGTGGTACATGGGATGGACCCAGGATACTCGGTACGCACCTGGTTCCATAATCGTAGTATCCCTGTCGTCCC
Source organism: Fimbriimonadaceae bacterium (assembly GCA_035248525.1). Taxonomy (GTDB): domain Bacteria; phylum Armatimonadota; class Fimbriimonadia; order Fimbriimonadales; family Fimbriimonadaceae; genus 55-13. The sequence continues at coordinate 1,902 of DATFHI010000273.1, forward strand.
ATGAGTAGAACCCTGCCTGAAACGGTTGTCGCAAAGCTGAAAAAGCTGCCGGCCAAACCTGGGTGCTACATTTACCGGAACGAAAAGTCTGAAGTGCTCTATGTGGGCAAAGCGATCAATCTCCGGAACCGAGTTCGCAGCTACTTTCAGGAATCAACCAGGCATGGAATTCGGATTGCCCGGCTTGTCACCAACGTCCGAGACATCGAGTGGATCGTGGTGGATTCGGAAGTTGAAGCCCTGGTTCTCGAATGCAATCTAATAAAAGAGCACCGGCCACCGTTCAATGTTCGACTTCGGGATGATAAGAGCTATCCGTACATCACGATCACCAAAGAGCCATTCCCCCGGGTGATGTTCACCCGACGCCCGCGTAAGGATGGGGCGAAATACTACGGACCCTACACTTCAGCATTCTCTGTCCGCGACACCTTGCAACTGCTGCACAAGATATTTCCGCTCATTCCGTGCGGCAAATCATGGAGCGGCCGTCCGGAGCAAAAGCCTTGCCTGTATTACCACCTTGGACGCTGCCTTGGCCCTTGCGCAGGTTTGAGTGAACCAACCGAATACCGAGAGGTGATTGGAAAGGTCGACAGGTTCCTGCAAGGGAAAGAGGAGAGCATCGTCGCGGACTTGAAAACGGAGATGGCGAAGGCGTCCGATGACTTGGACTTTGAAAAGGCCGCCAAGCTTCGCGATCAGATGAACGCCATCGAGACGCTGATGCAGCGTCAGAAGGTCCTTACTGGGGAGCGAGTGGACCAAGACGTGATCGCCGTGGTCAAGGACGACCGCGGAGCCGCGATCCAAATGCTTTACATCAGGAGCGGCAAGCTCATTGGCCAGCGGCAGTTCATGCTCGACGGTGCATCCGAAGTTCCTGCGCCGGAAGCCGTTCAGGAGTTTGTTAAGCAGTATTACGCGGATGCACCCGAAGTGCCTCGAGAAGTGCTCCTACCCGTAGAGATCGAGGAGCGGAATATCGTCCAAACCTGGCTGCGGCAGCGACGTGGCGCGGCGGTAACCGTTGAAGTGCCGCAGGGTGGTGAGAAAATGCGGCTCGTGGACTTGGCGGCCAATAATGCTGAACAGGCCCTGGCGACTTTCTCACAAGAGCTCGCCCAAAAAGAAGCATGGGCAGAAGAGGCGCTTTCACAGTTGCAGGAGCAACTAGGACTGCCGACTTTGCCCTTGAGGATTGAGGGATACGACATTTCTAATATCCAAGGCACGGCCCCGGTTGGTTCGATGGTGGTCGTGGAGAACGGGGAAGCCGCGAAGAATGAATACCGCCGCTTCAAAGTCCGGTGGCACCCTGAAAGTCCAAATGACTTCGCGATGATGCATGAAGTCATAACGCGCCGGTTACGGGCGCATCTGGACGGAGATGAGAAGTTCGTCAAGCTGCCCGATCTTATCATGATCGACGGCGGTAAGGGACACCTGGCGGCTGCACTTCGCGCCCGGGACGAACTGGGGTTGTCCGTACCGATGGTTGGATTGGCGAAGCGACATGAGATCTTGTATTTGCCGGAGAGGTTGACAGATGAAAATCAGGTGGGGCTGCAATTCGAAGGCCGAGCCCGAGCTCTGCCATATGAGTTCAAAGGAGTCTCTGAAGACTATCGCTTTCAGGATTTCGAATTGCCGCTGAACTCTCCGGGGCTGATGGTATTGCGCAGGCTCCGAGATGAAGCACACCGATTCGCTCTATCATTCCACCGCAAGATTCGCGACAAGCGAATGACCGGTTCCGCAATCGAGGAAATTCCTGGAATTGGACCGCGGAGGCGAAGGCTGCTCCTACGAACCTTCGGATCGGTTGAGGGAATCCGGCGCGCAACGGTGGACGAGTTAGCCGCTGTTCCTACAATGACGCGAAAACTTGCCGAGCAAGTGAACGAATATCTTCGAGAAGGTTAACCCTAGAATAGGGCGCCTTGAGGCTCAGATTCGAGTTCGACCTCACGGTGCGAGCGCAGATTTCCATGTTCGTCGACGTGTTGATAATCGATGCCCTTTTTAAGAATCGGTGGACCGAGTAATCGGGACCGATGGCACCGATGTGGGCGCAGGCAACCGCACATCAAAACGATGCGATTCTTTGGGTCCGACGCCGCTTCCGTGAGTTTGTCTATCCCGAGTGCAAGATAGTCCGTCTGTCTGAGTGGTTCGATGTCAACCGAGTCAGGATCTTTGCAAAGTACTGCACTTCCCGTAATAGCGCCAAGCGTGTCGCCCATGTAGACGTAACGGATTTCGGTTTCCGACATGAGGAATGCAAGTCGCTCCCTGCGGAAATCTTCCCAATAAGCTGATTGCGGAACGGATCGGACATCCACCAAGTGACTGAACTTATATTGGCGGATCAAATCCAGGAACGCCTCGAACCCTCGATTGCCGTAGCCGACGGAATAAAGGGTCACGGCGCTAAGGCTACGCTCGAGCTTTTTCGCGAATTGCACCGACGGGAACGGAATCTGATCGCTCCATTTCCTGCTTGCCGCGCTCGATGGTTGTAGCCACTTTCCCGACTACATTTTCCAGCTGGGTAAGTACATCCAGCGCATACTTCTCTGCTCCTCGACGCATGGAGATGGATTCACGGTCGGCAGCATTTCGCATCTCTTCGCTCTGTGCCTTGGAAAGCTTCAGAATTTCGCTCTCTCCCACCATTTGCTGCTGCTGGAGTCGGGCTTGATCGATAATGCGTCCGGCTTCCTGTTGAGCTTCTGCAATGATCCGCTGCGCCTCTTTTTGGGCGCTCTCCAACGTCATCGTCGCGTCTTCTCGCGCCGACTCCACAATCCGGTCGGTCTCACGCACCGTGGCCGCTGCCGCCTTCACTTCGCTCGGAAGCGAAGCTCGAACCTTGGCGATCTGCATGCTGATCTCGTCTTTATTCAATCCCCAAACCAAGGGTCCACCCAGGCTTTTGGGGTTGTCGACGGCAAGTTCGTGCAGTTGATCGAGTAGGCGCAGAATATCCATAGGGCTCCGAAGTGAGGACGAATGAGTGGTCTACATTGTGGCACGAAGGTGCGGAATTGAACCTAAAACTTATCCACCCACTTTTCCCAACGCTCGGTGGATAACTTTTGCAACCGGCTCCGAAACTAGCTTTGTATAGTCCCCACCAAGGTTGGCCACTTCCCGAACAATGCTGCTGCTCAAGTAGCTGTACTCCCACTTGGTCATTAGGAATACGGTTTCGATTTCGCTGTCCAGGCGTCGGTTAACCATCGCCATCTGAAATTCATATTCAAAGTCCGCGGTCGCCCGCAAACCTCTGACCACTGAGCGCGCATTTTTTGACCTGACGAAGTCCACGAGCAAGCCCCTAAACGTCTCCACTTGCACATTGCCCAGGTGTGAAATGCTTTTTCTAATGGATTCCACCCGCTCATCTTCGCTCAGCAAATACTTCTTGGCAGAGTTCACGCCGACGCCAACGATAATGTCGTCGAACAGCGCCGCCGCCCGCTCGATAACGTCGAGATGCCCCAACGTTGGCGGATCGAACGAGCCCGGATAAATCGCAATTCGACGCATAGCAAATGAGGATACTCAGCGGCGATCCACGACGCGCTCCATGACTGGATAGTTGTCGCTACTCACCATCTCCTTCGCGCCATCGATGGTTCTGAACACCTGAACGAAGTATCCAGGTTTGCCTGAGTTCCGAATTTTGCCCGCCGCAGTTCGATCGCCGAGCTCAAACAACCCGGGATTTCGGACGTGGCGCACTTGCGTGTCCAATTGCACCCGCTTTGCCTGTCCGGCCCCATAGAATCCAACTTCCAACCGATCTCCCTTTATTCCGGCCTCGATTCTTATCGAAAATGGGTAGGGATTTTTCAACTTCAAGTCGATGTTGTAGTAGGCAACTGCCGCATCAAGCCCTGGGGGAACATAGTTCGGGGCAAAGCGGTGCCGGCAACGTTCGACGATTCCCAACCCGGCTCTCAGAGCGGCATTGTAGGTCGTAGTCGACGTTTGACATACACCTCCTCCGAAGCTATTTATCAGTTGGCCGTTGAAACTCACCGGCGCCTTTCGGTAACCCACATCTTTGGAAAATGATCCGACCCGTTCGTTGAAGGAGAACGTCTCCCCGGGCTGGATTACCGCTCCATTTAGCTTGGCGGCGGCCAGGTACGCGTTGTGCTTCTGATTGCGACTGCGGTTCTCGACCATGGTTGAAAACCGTGCCAGGCAATGTTGTTTCGGCGCGGCAACCAAAGCGACCGCCCCGGTTGTAGCGAAGAGCGCCGCCGGCAGAACGGCAAGGAGCGTCCGTCTCCTAGAACGCGTCATCTTGGCTGCACTTCCAAGCCGATTTCACGCGTGCTGGCATAGTCTTCGGGGTCGTACATGTTGCCGACTCGCGTGGGCAGCGCGTTGGACTTTCCGTCCGACTCAGCCCGCATGAAGTAAGTGAATTCCGAATCTCCGCTCGGTAAAGTTCGAGCGAAGAAGGATACGCGGTCATCGCGAATCACGGTTCTCGCCCACCACCAGCCCCATTCCTCATCCTCATACGGCTCGTCCCGCTCCGTTACCCGGCAATTGCTCGGCACGGGGTCCTCCACCATCACAAACTGTCGTTCCCGACCGGAGTGGATCTTGACCACGACCTTGATCACTTCGCCGGACTGAATCTGCTCGACGATGCGATCGGACGGCCGGAATCGCAAGGTTCCGTCCTCCATCCGTTTCGCCTCCATTCGGTAGTAGGCGCGCTCTACTTTCAGGTCATTGCTGGCCACGAGTTCGCCCAATTTGTCATCGGGAATGATCTGCTTCAGATCGGCGGTGTAGTAGCAAACCGAATTCCCCGCCTGCGAAATTTTCACCTCATTGGCGCCTGAATGCAGCTCCGACATCGGGACCGTGACCTGCAATTCTGGCTGCAGTATTGAATTTCGATCGAAAATAACTCGTTGAACTTCCTTGCCGTTCACCGAAACAATGAGCGAGCCGTTCGGATTGGAGAGCTCTTTAGTCTTTGCCAGGTATGACGTCATCCCGATCAATACATAAGCGGTGTCACGCGTGCTCGACCAATATTCGCCTTTACGCGACGTCATAAGGTAGCGAACAACCTTCGGAATCAAGTCGGACTGGGGATCGAGTTCGACCAGTGCGGCAAGCGCGAGCGCGGTGCTTTCTTGACCCCATGAATACGGTTCCTCTGCCCAGCTCGCCACTTGAGGAGTTGCCTTGGCTTGAGCCTTCAGCTTCCTTAGAAACGACATCGCCAATTCCTCATTTCCGACGAGGCGAGCGGTCATTGCGCCAATCGCCAGCTCCGGCGCTCGCCATGCTTTGGAATCAGCTTTCAAAACGCTCGCGGCTGCTTCCGTTCTCCCATTCGATGCCAGTGCAAAGCCGAGATAGACCCTATCCCGGGCAATATCTTTCTTCCCTTGGTCGGAGTTCAGCCTCTTTTGCGACCAGTCCAGGGCTCGATCGATCATGGATTGATCCACCCTCAGGCCCGCTAACCGGGCTCGGTGCAGCCCATCGAGGACCAATGCGGTCATGAACGGATCGGAATCATCGAATTCCCACCAACCCCAACCGCCGTCGCCGTGCTGCATCTTCGCCAGTCGAGTCAATCCATCGGCGGCAATCGCCGGCACTTTCGCGCGGAGATCTGGACGGGACAATCCCAACTTGCCAAGCGCTTGGTCGACCAGGATCGCCGGCAGGAAGCGACTCATCGTCTGTTCCACACAGCCATACGGATAGTCGACCAGGCCGTCGAGGGATTGAACCAGCGTTGAGGCAATCGATGGACTCAGCGAGACCACCAATCGTCCGCTGTTGGGGTCCGCGCCATCACGTATTGTCACATTGAAGGAAGCCTCTCCCTTTACGATGCCCGAATCGGAGGACTGGAACTCTCGACCGTGCGCCTTCACTTCAAAGGTGGATTTGACGCCATCGTTCGCGCCTCCGGCGATTTCCGCGGTCGCTACAAGTTCTGCTTGACCAGTGCGCTGGGCGGTCGCCGTCCATTCGATTGTTTGAGGCTTACCCGGCTCCACCCGTATGGTTTGAGAAGTTTGTCCGTCAAGGGTTATTCCGGTAGGTGTCACCCCAACCCGAACATCTGCGGCCTGTCCGGTGTCGTTTTGCACCGTCGCCGTTACCTTTTGTTGGTCTTGAACGACCATAAATTGCGGCGTCTGCAACTTGATCATCAGCGGTTTGCTCGCCACGACCTGCTCGGTTGCCATTCCAACCGCCGTCCGGTCGGTGACTGCCACGACAGTCGCTCGCCATGTCGTTAAGTTGTCGGGAAGCGTCACCGAAACCCTCGCCGAACCGGTGGCGTCGGTCTGCACGGAGGGAGCCCAGAACGCGGTGTCTTTGAAGAGGGTCCGGATCGGCACGTTCCCGGCCCCCTTATCACCACCGTCTAAATAAATTTCGGGGAAGGAATAGCTCGTGACCACGGAGACGTTTCTTCTCGGGAAGAATCCTATGAACGGGTCCGTGCTGTCCTCCATGATCGCGTAGATGGACTCGTCGACCACGGCCAATGACAGGTCGGCAGAAACGGGCTGACCCGACTTGTCCTTTGTCGTCACGAAATACGTAACGGTCTGACCAGGCAAAACCTTTTCCCTATCGGGAACCACCGCCACCTGGAGTTTCTGCTCCGATAGGTTGAGAACCATCGAAGATCCCGCCTCGTAGAACTGCTTTTCGCGGATGTAAGCGACTGCTACCTGGGCGTTTGGCGCGAACTGTTTCGTGACCGGAATCTGAACAATGGTCACGGACTGGGTGAGATTCACCACACTTTCGTAAAGAACCTCGTCAGCCTCAACGGTGAACAGCGCGAATCCGCCCGGCTTGTCCGTTTGAATTAATGCTCGAGCCGTTTCTCCAACCTCATACTTCTTTTTGTCGAGAGTTACCGTGAGCTTTCCACCCGGTCTCGCCGGAACTCCGGCGCCCTCCACATAGAAATAGGTTGAAGACTCAATTTCGTGCTTCTGCTCGTCGACGGCGGTGGCTTTGAAGACAAGTGATCCGGCTTTGCGAGGCGTGTAGGTTACGGTTCCACTTCCATCCGGACCCGTGGTCGCCTGAAGTGTGTCCAGAGGTTCGAAGTGGACTTTGTCGCCACTCCAATTTTCCTCTCCGGCGACGATTTTAAATGCAATGCCGGATAAAGGTTTATCTTCGGCGTGCGAGGAAGCGTGCACCTTGATTTCAACGGGCTTCCCAACGTCTCCAATGTAGTCGCTCGCTTCGACCCCGGTATCGAAGAGGCCGCGCGTCACCTTTACGGATCCTTCGCCTTCGAAGTATTTGTCACCCTCGTCGGCGGCGGAGACGCTCAAGGTGTAGAGATAATCGGTGTCGGACCCGTAATTCTCCTCTTCGGGTTTGCTCGTATCGAATTCGACGATTGCCTCTCCGTTCGCGTCTGAGACGGCCTCGAGGTTATCCAAGCCTTCTCCGGAACCACTGTCGTCCGAATACATCTCCCCCTCTTCATCCATCCAAGTCCAAGATGGCGCACGGGAAACGTACGCGTCGATCTTCGCACCTACCACGGGCCCCCCGTGGTAGTACTCGCATTTGATCCTCATTTGCGCGGGCTCGCCGAACACATAAAAGTCCTTTAGGGGCTCGACGGTGATCTTGAATTCCGGCTTTCGGTAAGCCGCAATGCTGATGTCGAGGGTGCCTTCACCGCCGGGACCGGTGGTCGTTAATCGATAATTTCCCGGCTTTGCCTCCCGGTTGGTCGCAAATGAGCCATTGAACGTACCGCGATTGGAAACGTTGAGATCAAAGGACTTAATTAGATTTTCATCCGGGTCTTTAACTTCGACCTTGACTTTCCCCTGTCGCGGGACCGCGAAGTCGACGCCGCTCAGCACGCGGGCGATCCCCTTGAATTCAATCGTGTCGCCCGGTCGGTAAATGGGTCGATCTGAATAAAGAAAAACGCGGCCCGATCCGGCCTGGTTATCCCCGGACCGAGAATAGTAGTCCACCAAGGCGACTGATTCGCCTTTCTTGGCCACGAGGAGTTGATGTTCGCCCGCGGTCCGGCCAACGTGGACCGTGCCCGAAGGGCTCGTAATGCCAACCTGCTTTAATCCCTGATCGGTTGCAAGTCCAATTGCCGCATCTGAAATGGGTTGACCGGACTGCAGGTCGGCCACGTAGCACATGGTGTCCTTTTCGCCCGACTTGGTGACCATTCCGATCGTCGACACGTTGACATAAGTGCCGCGATCCACATTCTTTGCCCGACAACGCACCCAGTAAAACCCCTCCGGAAGGGACTCTAGGGAGACCGTCTCGACGAATACGCCTTCGGCATCGCGATTGGAGAAGGAGTGGCTGACAGTGCGGACCTTTTTGCCGTATTTTTCAGGCTCATCCCTTCGGGACGCGTACCGGGAAAAACCTTCTAGCAGGTCCCTAACGCTTCCCTTCTTGACGATATCCGTCAAATTCAGCTTGTAAATATCGATGCTGACTTTTTCGGATGCCAAAAAGCCGTCCGCTTGGAAGCTTGGTTGCTCAGAAGGCAAGAACACCTTTTGGCTTGTATTGAGGTCCAGGTACGGCTCGCTTGGGTTCATCGCGAGCTCGAGAACGGTGGGCTCACCCTCCCCGATGGTGACTCTTTGGCCCTCTAACCGATGTGCCTTCGCATAAGCGTAAATCTTGTACGTTCCGGCAGGAATATTCTTGATGCTGAAGTGGCCGCTTTCATCCGACGTCATAGTCCGCTGGCGATAGGCGTCATCCTCCTCTTCACTAATCGGTCCAATGCTCAGAGCCACCCCGCTAATGGCTCGACCATTTTCCTTGAGCATAACTTTGCCTTGGAGCCCGCCCATCGGCACTTCTTCCGTAATGCCGGCTGATAGCAATCCGCCCGCAATTCCTAGCGAGGCGAGGAGGGACAAGCCCTTGATGGCAACAAGTCCACGGTTCAATCCTTTCATTCAGAAGCCACCTCGGGCTCAACGGTTTCTGGCTTGGAAACAAATGCGACGAGCGCTCCAAGTCCCAGCGCAACGCCTGCGATCCAATAGAAGGCGATCTGCTTCTCTTCCCGAGTCAGATCCAACAACTTTGTGAACCAATTGTAGGATACAGCGACGAGAGCGCCGAGCCCCCCGGTCAAAGCGATCGGCAGAATGCTTGAGCCTCCCCGAAGTCCATCGACGAACGCGGCAAAACCCAATCCCGCGACAAATCCGACGATTCCCTTTGCGCCGAGGACTACGGCCATTGCGACGGGAATCAGGGCAAGGATAAAACTCCAGATCAATCGTCCGAACCCGGACGTGAGCGATTCGCTCCACCTTCTCTGAACCCATTCCGTAGGGAAAAGCGCGGCGAGCATTCCAAACGCCATGCCGATAACCGCGTAGTGCTGCCCCAAATCGAGCGCCCGAACCGTATCGGGGTGCGATTCTCTAAGCACGCGGTAGAAAGCAAGGCCGATCAATGGACCGGCGGATTGCAGAGCCCGGCCATTCTCCAACATGAGAAGGCTTGCTCCCGCCCCGACGGCGGCAATGGCGATGCCGAACCCCTTGAAGAATGAGAAAGCAAGGGTGGCAATGGCGATCCAGATAACGGTTCCAATTAAAAAGCTGAAGGAATCGTTGGAGCCATCCGGCCTGATCAACGTATTCAACACGAGTCCAACCAGCACGGCGCCGTCGAAAATCATCCAGGCTTCACGGCTCTCAACCAGGCGACTCCCCACGACATAGCCGAGGATTAGGAGAATTCCGACCCCAAGATATCCGCCAACTCCCGATGAGCGATCCGCTTTTGGCCGGGAAACCAACATCCCGAGCATCGAACTGACCGCGGTCGCCAAACCAAATAGCGTGCCCGTCATTCCGGCGGGGGTCGTCTCTATCGCCTGCGCTCCCATGAAGTCAGCAGCAAAGCACAGGGCGACCAGCGCCGCAGTTATGAGCGGCAGGGAGTTTTTCTTTACCAAACTGAAGTCGCTGCAGGTCCAGGCTCCGAATGCAAATCCCACGATCGACGCCATCATCGCGGCTTCCCCATAGGACGGGTCGAGCCAAGCGGTAATTCCGCTCAAACCGGCGGCAACGCCCGCCGCGGTTGCGGTATGTGAGAGTCGATATCCCTCTGCAATTCGCAGGACAAAGCAGATCGCAACCGAGACCGCGAAAGCAACCGCCGCGGGGAGCAATTGACTGAACTGATCCCGCCAAATGTAGCCGCCAATCAGCACGGCAACAATGATCGCGAACGCGGCAAGAGGATTATTTCGGGCGGGACGGGTCGAGACTGACGGCGAAAGGAGAAAGGCGGTGATCGCGATTCCGAAGGCGATAAGGGGAAATGCCGTGTTCATATTTAGTTTTGATCAAGGGTCGTTTTCGAACAAGATACGCGCAACTCGATGGAGAGTAACGATACTTTTATGCGATTCTTTCAAGGAATGCAATTCCGCACGCTGTCCAATTCAAGGATGCTTCAAAATTCATGACGGAATCAATCGGCATTTGATGCTCAAAAGCACCGACTTGGGGGCATATCTCACAATAGATTGGATGCGAAAGATCGCGGTTGGAATTGGATTCGCTTTAATTGCCGCGATCGTCGGCCAATCTTTCGCACCTCTGACCTACTCCACCGCAATCCGTTCGCTCGTTCGAGACCATTGCGTGGAATGTCACCGGGACGGGGGCAGCGGACCATTTCCGCTTCAAACCTATGAACAGGTCAAGAGGCGCGGAAGCCTGATCCGCCAAGTCGTATTGAACGGCCAGATGCCCCCCATCGACGCGGACTCCGACGTGGCGAAGCTTTCCCGGATCGTGCAAATCAGCCGTGCTAATCTTCGGGAATTGCAGGCTTGGTTTCGTGCCGGAATGCCAAAAGGCGATACAACCGAACCCATTCAATTCGCTGATTTAGTGGTTCCGGGAATGGTCTCGGTTCAGGTCGGGGCGGACAGAAAGATTCCCGCTGAGGGCCAAATTGTGAGAATCTACTATCCCGTCGATCTGCCGGATGGGTTCAGCTCCGGAATTAGCGGATTTCGGGTTAAGCCTAAGAGCCGCCAGTCGGTGCGTCAGGCCATCTTGGCGGTCCAAGCTCCTGGTCAACCTGCGCCTTTCACGGAGTCTGGGTTACGTCCAAACGTTGCGGCGGCCGCCATGAGCGATGGATACAACGAATGGAAATGCGCGAATGCGCCGTTGCCCGTGCCCAAGGGAGCCCGGCTTTGGATGGAATTGACCGTTATCCCGTCGGGCAAGTCCGAGTCTGCAGAGGCCACCCTGGAATTGATACCGGCAACGGGTTCCGCGCCAATCGTGAGGACGCTCGGAAGATCAACGTTCGTCGTGGAACCAGAGTCCCAAGCGGTTCTGCGCGACGAATGGACTCTCGACCGTGACCTTCATTTGGTCTCGGCTCTGCCCCAAGCAAAATTCCGCACCGCCCAATTGCGGCTATATGCAAAGTCTGACGGTGTGGAGCGGACATTGCTGAGGGTCAACACTTGGGACCCCGCTTGGCCCGGGGCGTATAACTTCCCAATGCCAATTCTGCTGAAGAAGGGCGAAACCATAGGTTACGAGGCGATTATCGACAATTCCAAGCATGGACATGGCGCCGACAACGATAAAACCGAGCGCTTGGTGTTTGGTCCCAACGCACAAAATGAGCTGTTTTGGTGTCATCTTTATTTCAGCCCTACGCAACCATGATTCTGACTGCTCTCACTCTCGCCGTTCTTGCCCAAGCTTGGCCAGCTAAGCCAATGGCACCGGTCACCATGGTCGACGCGGCGGGAGTGACACGCCAAATTCCCAGCAAACGCACAGCAACCGTGCTCGTGTTCGTCGCCACCGACTGCCCGATTGCAAACCGAACGGCGCCCGAGTTGTCGCGGATCGTCAAGAGGTATGCATCCAAATCCGTAGATTTCTTCTATGTCTATGCAGACTCGGCTCCAACCAATCGGCAAATTCAAAGCCATCTGATTGAATTCAATCTGGGAGCGCCGGGAATCAAAGACGCCAAGCACCTCTTGGTGAAGGCAGTCGGGGCAATGGTGACTCCCGAAGCGGCAGTGCTTAATTCCCGGGGACAGCTCCTTTATCGGGGGAGAGTCAATGATTTGTTCGTTGAGCACGGGGTGGCCCGAAAGACAGCAAAAACGAACGATCTCCGCGACGCCCTCGACCAAATCTTGGCGGGAGTACCGGTGAAGAATCGAGAGACGCCCGCGTTGGGTTGCAGTATTCCTCCGCTCGATTAACGTCCGGCCTTGCTAAAATAGCCTTGGATTAGAACCAATGGGAGAAACCACACTCGACAAAATCTTCGTTGGCAAGGGAGAGAACGATGTCTACTTGCTGTCCAAGTACGGAAACCGGCACGGCCTGATTGCCGGAGCAACCGGAACCGGAAAGACCGTCACCCTGCAAATCCTTGCCGAAGGCTTCAGCAAGATTGGGGTTCCCACGTTCATGGCCGACGTCAAGGGCGACCTTGCCGGATTGGCTATGCCGGGCGGCGGCAACCCCAAACTGGAGGAGCGCGCCACTCAAATCGGGCTAACAAGTTATGTTCACGAAAGCGCGCCGGTAGTTTTTTGGGATCTTTATGGCCAGCAGGGGCACCCGATCCGCAGCACGATTTCTGAAATCGGGCCGCTGATGTTGAGTCGCATGATGGACCTGAACGACGTTCAGGAAGGCGTCCTCAACATCGCATTCCGAGTCGCTGATGAACAGGGTCTGCTGCTTCTGGACTTGAAAGATTTGCGTGCGATCCTGGCCGAGATCAGCGAGCATGCCGACGAACTCCAGAGGGAATACGGGAACGTCAGTCCGACGTCGGTAGGAGCCATCCAGCGGAGCCTACTCGTTCTCGAAGAACAGGGCGCGGCAAGTTTCTTTGGCGAACCTGCCCTGGATATCCGCGACTTCATGAGAACCGGACTCGATGGTCGGGGGATTGTAAATGTGCTGGCGGCCGACAAGTTGATGCAAAGCCCTCGGCTCTACGCAACCTTCCTTCTCTGGCTTTTAAGTGAATTGTTCGAAGATCTGCCGGAAGTTGGAGATTTGGACAAGCCGAAACTGGTTTTCTTCTTCGACGAAGCCCACCTCCTGTTCAACGATGCTCCTCCTTCACTCATTGGAAAGATCGAGCAGGTCGTGCGACTGGTCAGGTCGAAGGGCGTCGGAGTTTTCTTTGTCACACAGAATCCGATCGACATCCCGGATACCGTTCTCGGTCAGCTTGGAAATCGATTCCAACATGCTCTCCGAGCCTTTACGCCCCGCGACCAAAAAGCCGTCGATTCCGCCGCAGAGACTTTCCGCGTCAATCCCAAGTTCAAGACCGAAGACGCGATTACGCAGTTAGGCGTGGGCGAAGCGCTGGTTTCGGTGCTCGAGGACAAAGGAATCCCATCCATTGTCGACCGGACATTCATCCGTCCGCCCGCCTCAAGATTGGGAGCAATTACCCCCGAAGAGCGCCAGCAGGTCATATTCTCGAGTCCGCTACGCGGTCGCTACGACACTCCGGTCGACCGCGAGTCTGCCTATGAAAAACTGAAGGTTAAGGCGGAAGCGGCGGCGGAGCAGCAAGCCAAGGCGGAGCAAGCCGCCGCCGAAGAGAAGCAACGCGCGGTAGAGGAAAAGGCCGCCGCAAAGCCAGCGGGACGGCGCTCCGACAGCGTTTTGGAAGCGCTCGGGAAGTCCGTAGTTCGAAGCGCCGGCAGCCAGGTCGCTCGCAGCTTGATGCGAGGAATTTTGGGCGGATTGTTCAAGGGAAGGTAGTTACCTTCCCTAGTCCTGCTATTGAGTCTGGCCCGGGTTGCCACCGGGGATCATGCCTTCGAGTCGGTCGCCAAGGCCGCCCGGTAACTTGTCCATAAGGCCAGAAGAGCCCAGCCACTTCGGAATGTCCGACATGTGTTCCTGAACGAACTCCACTACCTTCTGCGCCTGGTCCCGGTTTAAGCCCACTTTCTCCGTCAAGCCATTGATGAATTCTTCCATTGGAATCCTCCTGTCAGTTGGACGACAATTTGCAGATAGGTGGATTCCTGATCATCAGCCGCCTGCAGCTGACAGAACGAATCCTTGGTGGAACGGCGTACCGTCCTGACGGACCGTGGCCCAACGGACCATGACGTCTTTGCCCAGCCCCGATATTCGACCGTTCATGATGAACGACCGAGCCGCGTCTGGATCTTGGAAACCCAAATTCGACCAATCCTCAGCGAAAGCCTCCACTAATCGGTTCCTGAATGCATCATCGAGGTCGGCAACTTTGACGTCTGATTTCCCATCCCACTTGTTCGACGCACCCGTCTGCAACAGATTTAACGCGTCTGCGGCAATGGCATCCAAATAGGAAGCCTGTTTCCCTTTCTCCAGGTTCCTTTAAGCTTGAAATTCAATGATTGCTTCATCGATCCTGGACATGCCCACGACATCGGAATCCTCGTGGGTTTCAACCAAGATTTTTGGGGCCGCGTCCCACATCTCTTCTATCGGCTTGGGAGCGGACTTCAGTTCTGTCGTCGGCCGCGAATAGGGGGTCACGATATTTTTGGAAACAATCTCCTTCTCGAAATCAGACGGTCCGAGATGCAGTTGGGCCTTAACCGTTCCTTTGGATCCGGTTACGCTCACTTTGAGGTTCAAGACCGAGCCCACTTTGAATTCGGGACTGTTGAATGCCTTGCGAATTGATTGATTACCGAAAGGACTTGAAGCGAGCAGAGCCTCGAGGCCAACTCGCTCCGCAGCGCTCAATTCCGCAACCTTGATTGGACCGTTACTGGCCGCTTTCGCTAACCGATTTGCAGCTAGTTTGAGCAGTTCAAGAGATGGGGATAGATAGCATTCGTTTTGGATAGCAACCAAACCCCAAGGTTTTTTTAGAATCTTGAACGATTGGGCGAGCTTCGACTCTTCTCCATTTCTCAGAGCGTCGAATGCAAACTTAGCCGAATCCTTGGACTTTACGACTACAACATAATCTTGCGCCATGCAGACGGATGCTGCTAGCGAAAAGATAAATGAAATGTTGAGGAGCTTTTTCATTGAACGTACTCGAATTCGGAGGTTTTGGCTCTCCGTGTGCAGTCCCAATCCGCTGCAAGGGATAATGTAATTATACTGCAATCAAGCAAATCCATGCAAAAGAGATCCTTTAAGGAGGACTAAGTGGCGGAATTCCAAAGTGAATCACCAATGGGTCGACAAATATGGTTATCCGTCACAGCATTAAAGGGAATTCTGGATTGGACGTCGAATGGATCTGCATGAGCCGGCTCCTAATCGCCACCCTCGCTTTCATGCCCCTGCTTTCGCAAAGCCAAGGTGGATCGTTGGAGGACCTGGCCAAGCCCCAAACCGGTACCAGCAAGCGGGCGACTTCAACCTTTCGCGAAGGGCGAAACGGTCAATACGACTCCAAAGCCTTCCCCAAGGGCGACGCGCTCGAGCGGAGCAACTCCGACAACTTCCGAGTTGCCCCGGGAGCGACTCACACGCTGATGGATGTAAAGGGTCCAGGTGTGATCACCCACATTTGGATGACGTTTCTTGGACCGGAGCCGCAAGATTGGGCGAAACAAGGATCGGCCAACCATCAAGAGATGCTGCTTCGAATCTATTGGGATGGAAACGAGCGGCCGGCGGTGGAAGCTCCGGTAGGCGACTTCTTCGCCAATGCCTTTGGCAAGCGCAGCAGCGTCATCAGCACCCCGGTGGTGGTAGAAGATGCTGACTCCTACAACTGCTTTTGGCACATGCCATTCCGCAAATCCGCCCGCATCGAGATCGTGAACCAAGGCAAGCAAAACATCAACCTGCTGTATTACAACATGGACTGGATTCAGCGTCCGATCCCTCGGGACACGCCTTACTTTTACGCGCAATACCGTCAGGAGTACCCGGTAGAGAATGGCAAGGATTACGTTGTCCTGGATACCAAGGGCAAGGGGCACTATGTCGGAACCGTGATGTCCGTCCGCACCCGAAGTCCATCCTGGTTTGGCGAGGGGGACGAGAAGATTTACATCGATGGGGAGGACCACGCCTCCATCTGGGGCACCGGCACCGAGGATTACTTCCTGAGCGCTTGGGGCCTGCAAAAAACCAGCACGCCCACGTTCGGCACGCCCTATTTCGACCAGTGGGGAATTGTGGGTGGGCATACCAGCGCCTACCGGTGGCACATCACCGATCCCATCGTCTTTCAAAAGGGCATAAAGGTTACGTTCGAGCATTGGGGCTGGATTTCCCCCGACGAGAACAAAGACTACAAAAGCATGAGTTGGAACGAACGCGAGGATGACTATTCCAGCGTTGCGTTTTGGTACCAAACCGGCCAGCCAACCTTCGCCGCCCGAGCGCCAGCAGATCGCGTATTACCGAACTTGGATAGGGTCATCGCCTACGCAAGGGACTCCGAGAAGCATGGGGTTGGAAACGTGACCCAGCAGCAACTCGATCTTTATCCGGTGCCCCAGCTTTTGTACATGCCCCCGGCAACCTCCACGTTGAAGAGCGGATCATTCATCGAAATCCCATTTAGCGTTTCCACGAGCGAACCGCTTCGATTGCTCGTGAACCTGACGACGTCGTACGACTTTGGCCAGTACCAGGCTTACCTCATCGGTCCCGGAGACCAACCACCGGTAAAACTGGGCGGAATCATCGATGCCTACTCCAAGTCCGTCGAGAACCGAGAAGTGCATTTGCTGGACTTTTGGCCGGAGCTGGGCCAATATCGCTTGCGGTTGGAATGCGTCGGCAAGAATCCGCTCTCGCAAGGATGCTATCTCGGCATTGAATCCGTGCGGTTGAGGGAGCGGCGACCGCGGGTCAACCAGATGGGACACGATCGCAGTAAGGACTGGCGAGCGCATCCCATTTTGTATGGCTAATGTCTGGACACCAGGTTAGCTGCTGCCTGGAGTCCAACCCAGGCGGCAGCAACGGAAAGAACTACCGAAGCTCCGACGTAAACCGCGGCCTTGACAAACTCGCGGGTTTGGAGAAGATGGACCGTTTCCCAACTGAACGCCGAGAAAGTGGTGAATCCGCCCAGGATGCCGACGGCTACGAAAAGCCGCCAATTCGGTTGCCAGTTCAATGCACCGAACGCTCCCAGAAACAGTCCGATTGCCAGCGAACCGAGGACGTTGATGAGCAGGGTCGCCCAAGGGAATCCAGAACCGGATTTGCCTTCCAGCCACACTCCTGCCCAATAGCGGCAGTTGGCGCCAATGAATCCTCCGCCCCCCACCAGCAACGCTCTTACCAAACCGTCCATGTCCCGAACGGAATTATGCCGGTATTTGAAGGACAACCGGTTGTATTCAAATATCCAGAGGACAGAGAGATCCGGATAGGTGGTGGAGGCAAGGGGACTCGAACCCCTGACCCTCTGCTTGCAAAGCAGATGCTCTCCCAGCTGAGCTATGCCCCCACGTTGGGAAGAGGAAAAGTATACCTGCCACGCGCCCAGCTTAGGGCTTGGACTTCGTCGTACGACCTTCGGCGATCTCCCTCAAGATGTACACCGTATTTCGAATCGCGGCCGCATCTGCATCGTTGGAGTTGCTTTTGATGATCGTCAGGGCGCTATCCACCAACGCCCGGCTGGCATCAAACCGCTTACCGTCGAGGACCACGGTCACATCCGGCACCAATCCGGCGAATGCGATGGAACGGTTGGCGAGCCCATCGAGCGTGGTCGCCCCCGCGGTGCCAACCCACGACTGAATCAGCTTTTTGGCCATCGCCCGAGTCTCGGCGGGCAGGCGCACACTTTGGTTGGCGCTTCCGCTGGCGGAGGCGGATGAGGCAAGCACAAGCATAAGCACGGCCAGGAATAAACATAAAAGGCGGTTCATTGCACAAAGTCGGACGGCTGCGGGCTGAATCGGATACGGTACACATGGGCCGATGTCCGTCCAAACCGGCCTTGATATTCTTGTTGTTGAGGACTTCCGCCGCGTGCGTGGAAAATCGATCGGGCTGGTTTGCAATCAAGCATCCTGCGATCGCCAACTCAGGCACATCCTCGACCTGCTACTGGCCCTTCATCGGCGTCAGCAATTGAACATCCAGGCGGTGTTCGGTCCGCAGCACGGGCTATTTGGACACACCCAAGACAACATGATCGAGTGGGAAGGGATGCGCGATGAGCGAACCGGGCTTCCGGTCTATTCCCTATACGGCGCTCACCGGGAACCTCAGCCCTGCATGCTGTCGGACCTAGATGAACTCGTCGTAGATCTCCAAGACGTCGGTTCGCGCTATTACACGTTCGTGTGGACGATGGCCCTATGCATGAAAGCGAGCGAATCAGCAGGCATTCCCGTTACGGTGCTCGACCGACCCAACCCAATCGGGGGTTTGCTGGTGGAAGGCCCAACAATTCAGCCAGGACTGGAATCGTTCGTTGGGCAGTATTCGTTGCCGACCAGGCACGGGATGACCATTGGTGAGGTCGCCAAACACCTACAACAAACCCATTTCCCGCGATTGGAATTGAATGTCGTTGCGATGCAGGGTTGGAGTCGGGATTTGTATTGGGAGGAAACCGGGCTGCCGTGGATTCTGCCATCGCCAAACATGCCAACGGTTGACACCGCCGTCGTCTACCCCGGCGGCTGCCTGCTTGAGGCGACGAATCTCAGCGAGGGTCGCGGTACTACAAAACCGTTCGAGATCTTCGGGGCACCTTTCGTCGATGCCTGGAAGTTCTCCGACGCGCTCAATGGATTGAAGCTTCGGGGTTGCCGTTTTAGACCCACCACATTCCAACCCACGTTCAACAAGCACGCTGGCAAGATTTGTGGCGGATGTCAATTGCATGTGCAGGATCGAAGTCAATTTCAACCGGTTTTGACCTATGTCGCAATCATGCAAGAAGCGGTCAGACAGTCCGGTCTGCATCGGGCCAAAGAGGATTCCACCGATCGATTCGTTGCCAATTCCCACGAGACCGATCTGCCGGGTTTCGCGTGGCGACTGCCGCCTTACGAATACGTGTACGACCGCCGCCCAATTGACATTCTGGCGGGTAACGAATGGCTCGAATCAGCGGTTTCCAACTTGGATCCGCTCGAGCGAATTAGCGAGCGCATGCGCGAAGAATCCGAAGCATTCGGACCGGCGAGACAGGCGGCTTTGCTTTACTAAGGATCGTTGCGCATTTCTGCCCAAATTGCGGCCCGGTACTTAACAAAATCTTAGCGATCCTTCACAATACTGGCGGAAGTTATATGCATTGGCCGTTGGCCCTTGTAATTTCGGCGCAACGACGCGCCCATATCGGAGGACTTATCGATGAGACGTGCTTTTACTTTGATCGAACTTCTGGTGGTGATTGCCATTATCGCCATCCTAGCTGCGATCCTATTCCCCGTTTTCGCGCAGGCAAAACTTGCGGCAAAGAAAGCATCTGTGCTTTCCAACGTCAAGCAGGTCAGCACCGCGATGTTCTTATATATGTCGGATAACGACGATACATATCCCCGCGGTCGCGGTTGCAACCTGTACAGTTCCCTGAACGAAAAGTTCCGGGCCGCGAGTTTCAATTCCAGCCCAACTCAAGGCTGCGGAGTCGGCGGGTTTTATAACTACGACGACCATTATCAGTGGCAGAAGGATCTCATGCCCTATTCCAAGAGCTTGGAGTTGTTCTTCAACCCCATCCGCCAGAAGGATCAGGGCAAGTGGGACAGCAGCGGCGAAATCCACGGGAACTTGGTTCTGAACCTCGGGCTAACCGGTTACAAGAACACCACGTTCGCCGGCGCGACGACGTCGTTCGGTGATGCCATGCCGTTCACCGGTGGCAACCAATCCGGTATCCCTAACGTGTCCGAAGCCGCCCTGCTTTTGGACAATATTCCCAAGAGCATCGCTCCATTCGTGCCGATTATCGACCAGCTTGAGCCCGGTCAAACCAGCACGAGCCAGCTCACGGTTTATCCAGTTGGCTACCGCGAGTTTTGGGCGTTCCGTCTGACTCAAATGAGTTCCGCGGAGTGTGCGGCCAATCCTCAACCCAGCAAGCCAGTGGACACCGGGGCATACCCGGCAGGCGGCCTTACGGTCGGTCGAGCGGACGGTAGCGCCAAGTTCTATCCGGCCGGCGTCTTCCTCGCGAAGACTCCAACTCGAGCCCAGTTGACGGGCGGCGGCACGATCAGCGCTCCAACCTGCGTGGCGGGAACGCTGGCTCAGGGCTATGCCTACACCGGCACGATCGATCGAAACATTCCATTCCCGATGTGGGGTTTCGGCCAGCAGTGAAGTTCGTAGGAATCGTTCTGGTGCTTGGCGCATTCCTTTGCGGGTGCGCCAAGTCGGATGTCTCCGAAGCGGACCAGAAGGCCTTGGAGGCGAAGTACTCCCAAGAGGCGTACGAAGAGGCAATGCGCAAGAATGGCCGCGGAGCCGAACTCGAAGAAGAAAAGCGGCTGGCCCGCGAACGCGAAGAAGCACGTTAACAAATTGGACCGGCGAAACTTTGGTATGCCGGTCCGTCTCCTGCCAGACTGCGGCATTTTTCCCTCCTCCGCTATAATCCAATCGTGAAGCTTGTCGTGTGCATCGTCCATAACCGGGACAAGAATAAGATCACGGATGAGCTTGTCAAAGCAGGATTCAAGTTCACAATCATCGGTTCGACCGGCGGCTTTTTGCGTGAAGGCAACACCACATTTCTCATTGGCGTGGACGAGCCGGACGTCCCCACCTTAAAAAAGGTCATCGGGCAGAACTGCCAATCTCGGGAACAGCTGGTGAATGTCATGCCGTTTGAAGCGGCGCCTCCTGGCGCATTCATTCCAAGCCCCGTGAAGGTGCCCGTTGGCGGAGCCGTAGTTTTCATCTTAAACGTGGATGAATTTGAACGCTTCTGAACTCGAGTCCCTACCCGGTCTGCATGCCGCAAAACGCGCAATCCTCGAGTTTGTCAAAGCTGACTCAAGCGTCCACGCCGTGCTGTTTTATGGAAAAAAGGGCGCAGGCAAGCGTCAGCTCGCAAGATTCCTCGCCCGGGCTTGGCTTAGCGAATGCGGCGCGAATGAGCGGGCGGCAAACGCCTTCGACAATGGGAACAACGCGGACTTCCTTTTGGTTCAGCCAATGCCGCCAAGCAGAATTATTCGAGATTGCCAGATAACTGAACCCAAGAGGGTGCCAAACGAGTGCAAGGGCGTTGCCGTTTTGACCTTTCTCCGGACGCCTCCACTCACTTCGGATTTGAAGATTGTGATCATCGAGGATGCAGATCGCATGAATCCGATGGCGGCGAACGCCATCCTCAAAACCCTCGAAGAGCCGCACCCTTATGCCAAGTTCATCCTGACTACAACGTCCGTAGGTTCCCTGCCCCCAACGATTTTGTCCAGGTGCACCGCCATCGCCTGCGAACTGCCAGAGGTCGATTCCAATGAGCCTCTGTGGTTACTGGCCGATGGGTCTCCGGGGCTACATGCTGAGTTATCTGAAGATCCAGAAACCTATATCGGACTTTGGGAGCTGGCGCGGGATTTGCGAGTCCAAAGTTTGCCTTCGGCGTTAAGGATCTCCGAGGAGTTGCGAGCCATTGCCGATCAGATTCAGAAGAAATCAGACTCCAACTCCCGCAGCGCGAACGCTGACGTCTTGGAACTCTTGGCAATTGCGCTCAAGAAGCTACATCCGGACTGGGCGACTGCGCAACAGGCCGTAGTCGAAGCGCACCGGCGAAT
Source organism: Fimbriimonadaceae bacterium (assembly GCA_035248525.1). Lineage (GTDB taxonomy): Bacteria > Armatimonadota > Fimbriimonadia > Fimbriimonadales > Fimbriimonadaceae > 55-13. The sequence continues at coordinate 23,701 of DATFHI010000273.1, forward strand.
CCAGGGAAACGGAAGTGCGGGACTGGTGTTCGACCGGCTGCTGACCGAACTTCTCCTTTAAACTGCACCAAATGGCCTAGCGCGTGTAAAATCTAGTTCGTGCGGAACTTACGCAAAGGTGAAAACCGTAACACATCTAAATCAAAAGGTTCCCGCGTAATGCTGTTCGCCATTTCCAAAGACAATACAGGGCCGAGGGTGGACTCTACTTCCCTCTTTGAGTCCTTAATGCGCAAGTCGCATCGCCAGGCGTACAGCTTGGCTTACCGGTTGACCGGTAATGCCGCCGAGGCGGAGGATCTCGTTCAGGAATCCTTTGTCCGAGCCTTTCGATTTTTCGGGAAATACGATCCTTCGATGCCATTTACTTCTTGGCTTTATCGGATCATGACCAACGCTCATATCGATTCAGTTCGCCGTAAAGGCAAGCTGAAGACGATGAGCTTGGAGCAAGGCGGAGCGGACGGCACAACCACCTGGGAATTGCCGGACCTGGAATCCTCTCCCGACCGAACAATGTTGCATGAAGCCCTGGATGAGCCGGTTCAACAGGCGATCTCTTCAATGACACCGGAGTTTAGAATGGCCGTATTGCTGGCAGATGTCGAAGGAATGGCGTATGAAGAAATCGCGGAAGTGATGAAAACGTCAGTCGGCACCGTCAGATCCAGAATCCATCGGGGCAGAAAACAAATTCGAAAGCATCTCATGAAGCACTCGCCCCAAGCGTATAGGAGCTTTACGGATGAATTGTAAAAACGTACAGGTTTATCTATCGGCCTACCTGGACGGCGAACTTTGCGGCCAGGAATGCCTCGACCTTCGAAACCACCTCTCGGCTTGCCCATCTTGCCGCGCCGAAGAGCAGGAGTTGCGCAAACTGAAGCAGCTTCTTCGAAGCCTCCCGAATTATCAGCCGACAGATGGATTTGAGGATCGTTTGGTTGCCAAAGTCATGGAGCCAGCCACGTCTCGACGAGGAATTGACTGGAATTTGGATTGGCGACTTGCCGGCGGCTTGGCGGCTGCAGCGGCAATTTGCGCTTTCGCCCTCTTCCAAGTCACTGAGCGCCGAATGCCAACCGCCACCACTCAGGAACCGATGGCAAAGCGCGATAGCATCGACTTGGACTTCTCACGCGATCAACTGTTCATGGCCGGCAATGATCCTCTAAGCGGAAATCGCTTCGCAATTCCGGCATCCCATGGCAAGAATTAACCCCGCCCTGACGATCCTGGTGTTCGGGATCGCGGCCACACTTTGCGCGGCGGGAGGCACATATCAATCGGAATCCGAGAAAGCCCGACAGCTGCTCCTCAAGACGCTGGACCGAAATTTCTCGCACAACGTAATTGCCCTAATCAGCCAACGCTCGCCTGAAGACCACGAAAGTTTCCAGCGTATTCAGGTGCAAATTAGCCGCGACGGCAAAATGCGGCAAACGGTGATCTATCCCCTCAGCATGCAGGGCGTGGAAACGATCGACGATGGGAAGCAATCGGCGACCTTTCTGCCCGACGAGAAGGTCACCCTGGTTCAAGAATCGCCTCGGCTATTGCCAAACGACACCAACGCTCGCATCAACTTGACCGTCCGCAACTACACCCTCAAACTTGGAGGCAGCAGTCAAATCGCTGGTCAGACGGCGACCATAGTTGTGGCGGCTCCGCGAAGCCGGGAGTTAGAAACTCGTCGCTACCACATCGACGAGCGGACAGGATTCCTGCTCCAGTTAGAAACCGTCAGTGCAGGCAGCAACCCCAAACTAGCATTCCGCGCGCTGCAGGTTACGTATCCTGCCCGAATCAACCCCGCCACATTTGAAATTAACCTCGATGAGCGGGACGGTCAAAAAGTGATTTACCGCCGACGGTCAGGTTTGTACGATGCCGGACCCAAGGGCACACCTTCGATTGGATTTGAACCGGTGCTTCCCCGAGATTTGCCGTTCGGCTTCGACCTCCAGGACGCACAAATCAATGACACCGGGAAATATCGCTCGGTGGCGGTCCGCATCACGGACGGACTGATTAAAGGGACCGTTTACCAATATTCCCAGGCCAACGCCGCCCGAATGAAGGCAAGTATCGGAACAACCATTGGGGACGGCAGCGGAATTCGATTTGTGGTGGCGGCAGATGTACCTGAGTCGGTCCGCAAGAAGATCCTCGTGGCCTTTATTGAAGCGGCGCGGCGCTCCAATTGGGATCGGCCAACGGGACCCTTGTCCCGCGCGGAACTCTGGCAGCAAATCTGGTCGTTAACCCAATCAGAGCAGTTGAATCGATTGCTAGTCGCCAACGGAAGCTTCGAATCGTTTCCTCCTTCCGAATAGCGCGAAACGATCGTCCGCTGTACACTTCAATTGTAAGGGAGCCCAATGAACCCCAACAAATCTTCATTTAAGAGTCCATTAGGATGGATTTTGGCGGCCGGCGTATTAATCGGCGCCGGTGCGACCGCATCTGTTTTCTCAACCCGAGGTGGAGCAACCACTGCCATTCCCGTCCCGTCGGTCACCGTTTCCAGTCCGCGGCCGGTCGGCCAGATCAATGCCGACAGCCTAGATATGGTTAAAGCGCTGGATGAGTCATTCGCAAACCTTGCTGACTCGGCCAAACCGGCGGTAGTCCATATTCGAGTCCAAAACTCCGGCAGTCGGAATGCATTTGGCGAGCGACAAGTCGTGGGCGGAGAAGGATCTGGATTTATCTTTCGACCCGACGGTTTCATCATCACCAACGACCACGTGGCCGGCGGGTTTGAGAAGGTCACCGTCATCCTCTACGATGGCCGCGAATTTCCAGGCAAAGTCCTGAGGGCGGAAGATAGCGACATCGCAGTTGTAAAGATCGATGCGGACAACCTTCCTACACTGCCCTTCGCCGACAGCGGGAATGTCCGTGCCGGTGAGTTTGCCGTCGCTATTGGCGCCCCGTATGGATTTGAAAACACCGTTACCGTCGGCCATGTGAGCGCCACTCAGCGAACGAACGAAATTCCCGACCCGATGTCGGGCAAAACTCGGCTGTACTCCGACCTGATTCAGACCGACGCGGCGATCAATGTCGGCAACAGCGGCGGCCCACTGATCAACATCGAGGGTCAAGTCATTGGGATCAACTCGGCTATCTTCAGTCCTACGGGAACAAGCGGCGGAATTGGATTCGCCATCAGCTCCAATCAGGCTCGTTTGTTGGCGGAGACGCTCATCGAAAAGGGCAAGATCAACCGGGGCTTCCTTGGTATCCGCCCGGAGAATCTCAAGATCGCGCAAGCGAAGAACCTCGGTGTAGAGTCGGGAGCCTTCGTTGCCGAGGTACCGAGCGATGGCCCAGCCGCAATGGCGGGGATCAAAGAGCGTGACGTCGTCGTGCGAATCGGGAATCTGCCGGTTGAAAATCAGGCTGACCTCCGAAACGCAATGATCAAGTACGGTCCAGGTAGCAAGATCAACGTGGAAGTGATCCGTGATCGCGAACACAAGACCTTCGCCGTTACCGCCAAAGAGCCACCGGTGCAGGAAGCTCAACCTCAGATTCGGCGATTGCCTGAAGGGAACATGGATGACTTTCCTGGCTTCAAAGACTTCCCACGGGTCGAGGTTCCTGGCCAAATCCCTAACTTGCCCCGCGGCGTCAGACTAGGCGTCGAGGTCGGAAATGTGGATGCATCCAATCAGGCAACGCATCACATTCCAGCCGGGACGAAGGGAGCGGTTGTGAATTCCGTAACCCCTGGCTCGGTTGCGAGCGAAGCTGGACTTCAACTGGGCGACGTCATCGTTGAGTTCGACGGCAAGCCGATCAGCAGTGCGGAGGATATCGCGAATGCAGTCCGCTCTGTGAAGCGCGGTGAAACCAAGAAAATCAATTTCTTGCGCTTCGACTCCGGTGCCAAAGTCGAACTGGAACGAGAAGCCCAGTTCTAAAAACAAAATGGCCCGGCTCCTTTTGGAGCCGGGCCATTCTTATTTGGCTTACTTGCCGGCAACTTCTCGGCCGGTAATTTCCACCTTGATTCCTGTTGTCTCAAATCCCGCGGCGCGAGCTTGATCCTCGATCGCCTGGATGATCGACTTCGGCATTGGCAACTCCATCACCGTGCCCGTAGTCTCTTCGACTACTACTTCGCTGCGTCGATCGGCGCAATTGCCAATTCGGCAGGGGAAGTAACCATCGACAACGCCGATGTGGTGAATGAGACCAACCTCTTGGAGAGTGGAGAGAATGCGGTACACGCTCACGACGTCGATCTTGCCCCCCGTTGAGATGATCTTATCGTGAATCGCGTAAGCGCTCAATGCGACGTCTGTGTCGGCGAGCGCGCGAATTACCTGCACGCGCGGCATGGTAATTCGAAAACCGGCGTTTCGAAGCTCCTTCAAGGAGTGCTCTTCGTAGATTTTCGCCGGGGTTAAAGGTTGCTGCGCAACGGCTTGGTTGCCGAAGCGCGAAGTGTTTCGCTGCTTCATTCTCATATTATGCATGACGATCAAAAATAGCAATATAGGGCAGTTTGTCTGTTTATTGCCCAAAATGGCTAAAATAATTGCCGGCTCGATCTCAAAATAAAAAACTTTGCATATTTCAAAAATCTAGGTTCCCTTGAATCTAGTGTTGTGCTATCATGACCGCGATGTACAGCCGCAGTGGTTCGAGGGATCGAACTACCGGATGGAGGGAAACCAAGCATGAAGTTTTACAATTTGAAGACTCGATCGCATGTCGATGTGCCCGATGGAGACGTTCGCAAGATGAAGATGGTCCGCAAGACCAAGTCCGGGGAACAAGTCCGATACGCTCTTACGGCTAACTTTGAGGGCTCCAAGCTCTTCAAGTTCATCAACGAAGCGACATACAAGTCTTCCAACGCCAAGGAAGCCTAACGACCTTATTTGGGAAGGGCGCCCCCGGTATCGGAGGCGCCCTTTCTTAGCTTAAACTGAACCTGGGGCGGCTTCTGCCGTCAAGAAAGCTATGGCACTCTCGACGGAACGCGAAAAATGCGCGCATCTCCTTCGCCGATTTGGCCTCGGCGCCAGCGAAGCAGAACTCGACTACTACCTGAAGGATGGCCTAAACGGAGCCATCGACCGCCTGCTCGACTACGATAACGTCGACGAAGGTTTTAATGTCGAGATCGAGAAGATGGCCAATCAAAATGGCGTCATCCAGCCCCAAGTCGTGGGCGTTTGGTGGACCCTCAGACTCGTCTCCACGCAGCGACCGCTTCAAGAGAAGATGACGGTCTTTTGGCACGACCACTTTGCCACGAGCGCAAGCAAAGTGCAGGGTGGACCGGTCATGTACCAGCATCTGGATGCGCTTCGCTCCAACGCTACCGGCAATTTCCGAACGCTTTTGATGGAGATCAGCAAAGATCCGGCGATGCTTTTCTGGTTAGACAACCAGTTCAACGTGACCGGAAAGCCGAACGAGAATTTTGCCCGCGAAGTCATGGAGCTATTCACCCTCGGGGTGGACAATAACTACACCGAAAAGGACATCAAGGAAGCCGCCCGAGCCTTTACTGGCTGGTCCATTGGTCGCGTCAATGCCAAGGGTCCAAGGCCGAACCAGGGATTTATTTTCCGTCCATTCCAGCATGATTCGGGGCCGAAAACGGTTATCGGTCGAAACGGGAATTTGAATGGCGAAGACGTCATTAACATCCTCTGCGACATGCCAGAATCGGCGGAATATATCACGAAGAAGATCTGGGAGTGGTTCGTCTATCCCAATCCCGAGCCGGCGTTGATCTCCCGGATGGCGAGAAAATTCCAGAGCGATAACCTCAGCATTAAGTCGCTGTTGAAGGACATCATGAAGTCCAGCGAATTCTATTCCGACAAGGCGGAACGCGCCATCTACAAGAGTCCAGTGGACTTCACCATCGCCACCATGCGCCAACTTGGAGTTGCCCAAGCCCTTTCGGAAGCGATTGCCACCGCCACCGATAACCTTCGCGGTCGAATCGCCCCTGTGCAGGTGGCGTATCAGTCGATGCGCTCGATGGGAATGCAGCTTCTCTATCCGCCGGACGTTTCCGGTTGGGAAACGGGTCCGAACTGGATCTCGTCCGCGACCATGATGGAGCGCATCAACTGGGGTAACAAGCTGTTTGGCCAGGCAAAGACGGGAGCCCAACTGAGATTCCAATCCTATTCCATGTTCGAGAAAGATCCAACTCCTCGCGGAGTGGCGACCAAGCTTGTTTCAATATTGGACGCCCCGATCGAATCGGCGAAGCTTCCCAAACTGGTCGAGGCCGCACAAAAGGCTTCTGGGGGCGCCCTGACAAGGCAAAACGCCAATGCAACCGCGGCCGCCGTGACCCGGTTAGTTTTTGCCGCGCCCGAATTTCAGCTCATGTAGGCGGGCGCAGGTTCAAACCGTCCACAATGAGGCATGGAGCCTCAGGCTTGCGACTTCTTGGTGATCGGCAGTGGATTGGCGGGGCTTACCTTTGCTCTGCGAGTCGCTGAGCGTGGGCCCGTCTTCGTCCTCACCAAGGGCGAAATTCAAGAATCCAATACCAACTGGGCCCAAGGTGGAATCGCCGCCGCAGTGAGCGATGCGGACAGTTGGGAGCTTCACGAGGAAGACACCCTCATCGCCGGCGCTGGACTCTGCGATCGCGACGCTGTTCGGTTTCTAGTCCAAGAGGCGCCCAAGGCCATCGAATGGTTGAGTTCGCTAGGGGCCAGATTCGATAAGGAATCGGATGGCGACTTTGCCCTCGGTCGGGAGGGCGGCCACGGGATGAGCCGGATTGTGAAGTATCAGGACCGGACCGGCTGGGAAGTGGAGCGGACGATGATCGCGGCCGTGCGGAATCATCCCAACATCCAAATTTTCGAGCACGCCTTCGTAACCAATCTCGAAATCGCGGACGGCAAGTGCGTCGGCGCAAGCGCGATGATCGAAGGGTTGGGCAGTCGCCGATTCTTCGCCTCATCCACTCTGCTCGCAACCGGAGGTTGTGGC
>DATFHI010000274.1:0-2642 GCA_035248525.1 Fimbriimonadaceae bacterium
TCCTTCCGCAGGGAGACCAAGTCCTGGGAAGGCGGGACTCCGTCAACACGCTGGTCGATGCGATCAGAACGAATGGAATGCTCTACGCCTCCCCTGAGTTTACGAAGATTGGGGGTGATGCCAATGTCGTTGCCGCCGCTCCGGAACTGGTGGTCCGACTGCATTCCGCTCAAATTGCCGAGTTGGACAAACTCCCGCTCGACGAGGCGATCGACCGGTATGCGAAGGCCGCGCGCGAACGAAATATGAGAATGCTGCTGGTGCGGCCAGTCAGCTTGAGCTCAGCGGATCCTTTGCATACATTCGTCGAGTTCGTGAAGTCGATTAACGACGAAATTCGCCGGGAAGGCGGAGATATGGGTCCTGCGCGCCCATTTGAAGATCCCGGCGTACCCGCGGCGGTTCTCGTCCTCATCTCCATTTCCACGGTTCCGAGCGCCTATTTCGTGGCAACTGCGCTTGTCCGCAACCGCACATGGGCGCTTGGTCTCGTTGCCGTGTGTGCGGTGGTCGCGCTTGCTTCGATCACTTCTACGGGTAGAAGCTTTGCCGCGCTCGAGGCGGCAATCCTCTTTCCGATTGCGGCGTTCCTGATCTTGGATGGACGAGATGGAAACAATATCGTCGCTGAATTCTTTATCGTCAGCATCATCAGCCTCGTCGGCGGACTGGTCGTAGCCGGACTGTTGACAGGACTGCCATACCTCGTCAAGGCTCAGGAATTTCGCGGAATCAAGGTCGCGGTTTTCACCCCTGTCTTGGTGGTCGCCTGGTACTTTGCGGCCCGATTCTCGAACCTCAAAGAGGCAATGAAGAATCCCATTACTTGGGGCACGGCATTGCTGGCAATCGTGGGACTTGCCGGCCTTGCCTTTATGAATGCCCGGACCGGCAATGATAACCCGGCAGGAGTGAGCGACTTGGAATTGAAATTCCGATCGATTTTGGACGCCCTCCTTTTTGTTAGACCCCGAACGAAATCGTTCCTCATTGGCCACCCTGCCCTTATCATCGGGATAGGTTTGCTACTATGGCATCGGAAGCGTCAGGTTCCAAAGCTTGTGCCTTGGATCGCGCTATGCTTAACGGTTGGCGCCATTGGCCAAACCGATATCGTGAATACGCTCTGTCACCTGCACACTCCCGTCGCCCTCAGCCTGCTTCGGAACTTGGTCGGCTTGCTGCCTGGCTGTCTTATCGGACTTGGACTTTGGTACCTGATTAAGAGTGCGGCTTTAAAGCCCCGGGTGGCCGAGTAATGGCGCATTTACTAATTGCCGGCTACTTTGGCGCCGGAAACCTTGGCGACGATGCGATCTTGCTTGGGTTTGTGCACGGCTTGGGCAACTCCAATCACCAGATCACCGTGATGTCCGGCAATCCGGAAGAGACGCACCGACTGTACGGCTTCCGAGCGATCGACCGGCGCGATCTTGCGGCATACAAACGTACCCTCGAAACGGTGGACGCGGTCGTGTTCCCCGGAGGGAGCATCTTCCAGGACGCAAGCAGCGTCAAGAGCGTGGCCTTTTACAGTCAATTGGTGAAGTTGGCTAAGGCGAAGGGCGCGAAAGTTCTGTTTCTTGGCCAAGGTATCGGCCCGCTAAATTCCTTTCTTGGAAAACGCATGGCGGCTTCTGCATTTGGGATGGCCGATGCGATTGCGGTTCGCGACCCGGCCAGTCAGACGTTGCTTTCCCAATTGGGTGTGAAGCAGCCAGTTCGCTTGACCGCCGATATGGCCTTCCTTCTCCCCGAGCCCACGGATACGGACAGTGCTGGATTCAGTGTGGGAGGGATGAAAGCAGTTGGAATATCGGTTCGTCCCCATGGCAAAAAAGACGAGATGCAAAAGCTCTTCGGAGAATTTGCCCGCCTGCTCTTTCAGGCTCAAATCATGCCCGTTTTGCTCGAGATGGACAAAATCCATGACGGACCTCTGATTCTCGATATCAGCAAATCCCAAGGTGGAAAGATTCCGGATATGCGGCGACTCCAGACACCGATGCAGGTTCAGCAGCGAATCATACGGCTGGATTCGGTGGTTGCCATGCGACTTCATGCCGGCATTCTTGCGGCAACGGTCGGCATCCCGCCGTTCATGGTGAGTTACGATCCCAAAGTAACGGCGTTCGCCAAGCTTCTCGACCTTCAAGCGGCCCCAAACGTGACGGGACTGACACCCCAACGACTTTTTGATTCATTTATGCAATTCCTCCAGGAACGCGAGCGTAATCAAAAGATCATGGAGAGGAAGCGTCCGGAATTGGTTAAGTTAGCTCAAGCAAACTTGGACATCCTGAACGACGTTCTTTCCAGGCCAGCTAAAATGTAGGTTGGGTCTGCAACTGAACTGTTGGTTTTGTCGACCCGTCATTGGCTATGAGGATGCAAATCGGAAGAAGTTGTGCGGCTGTGGGGCTGCTTGCCGGGGCAAGCGTCGCCCACGCACACGTCCCTTTTTTCGATTGGCTGGATAAATCCATCTTCAAACGCATTTCAATTACCGGCCGTCGGAGTCTGGGATTCCATATGCACTCCGTCTCGGGGGACCGGGAAGCGTTCGACACACTGAATTACTACGGACAGGGGGCGAGCAAGTTCACAGATACCGGGCAGGTCACGCTGATTGGAAACCAGGT
>DATFHI010000275.1:0-4094 GCA_035248525.1 Fimbriimonadaceae bacterium
CTTTCGCCATTTGATCCAATTGCGCGACAAATGAGCCCTGAAGTAGCAGCAAAGAGGCAGCGAGGATGAACACTCCCCAAGTATCCCTGAAAGTCGGGACGTCTAGTTGAAACAGAAAAAGCCCGGTGAGCAATGCTCACCGGGCTTCGCAAGGTTGGTTAGCGACCGGCGGTCGCTTTCGCTACGATCTCAGTGGCAATGTTTCCCGGAACTTCCTCGTAGTGCGAAGGAGTGACGTTTGGCTGGGCTCTTCCCTGCGTCAAAGATCGCAGTGTCGTAACGTAACCAAACATCTCACTAAGCGGTACGTGAGCATTGACGATCGTCACGCCACCCATTGCCGGCTCCATGCCCTCCATGCGTCCACGTCGGCTGTTGATGTCGCCAACGACGTCTCCAACGTTCTGCTCGGGAGTTGTAACCTCCACGTGCATGATCGGTTCCTTGATCACCGGGTTGGCCTTCTTCATCGCTTCTTTGAAAGCGATGATTCCCGCCTGCTTGAACGCGTTTTCGTTCGAGTCGACTTCGTGGTAGCTACCTTCGAGGAGAGTGACCTTCACGTCGACGACCGGATAGCCCGCGACCACGCCCGTATCCAAAGCCTCTCGGACGCCCTTTTCAATCGCCGGGATGTACTCCTTCGGAATGGATCCGCCGACAACCTTGTTCACGAACTCGAATCCTCCGCCAACCGGAAGGGGCTCGATCGTAATCCAGCAGTGACCGTATTGACCGGAACCACCCGTTTGTCGGATGAAGCGGCCTTCGCCCTTGGCCAAGACACGCACAGTTTCGCGATACGCAACCTGCGGCTTACCTTGGTTCGCCTGGACGCCGAACTCGCGGTTCAGTCGGTCCACAATGATTTCAAGGTGCAGTTCGCCCATTCCGGAAATGATGGTCTGGCCACTTTCCGGATCCGTGAACACTCGGAAGGTCGGATCCTCTTGAGCAAGTCGCTGCAATGATGTTCCCAACTTCTCCTGGTCCGCTTTGGACTTCGGCTCGATGGCAATTTGGATAACGGGCTCGGGGAATTTGATTGACTCAAGAGCGATCAAGTCCTTCTCGTCGCAGACCGTGTGACCCGTATTGACATCGCCCAACCCGATTACGCCAACGATTTCGCCGGCATACACCTCATCGATGTCATTGCGGCTGTTCGCGTGCATTTCCAGGATACGGCCAACGCGCTCGGTTCGAACTCGGAAGTCGTTGGTTTGCGGATCACGGTAGGTGATCGCAACCGCGCTTCCCTTCTTCAGCATTCCCGAATAGACTCGGATGTAAGTCAAGCGGCCAACGTACTTGTCTGACATGATCTTGAACGCCAAGGCGCTGAATGGCTCCTTGTCGTCCGGATTGCGGACGAGCTCGGCTTCCGTCTTCGGATTCACGCCTGCAACGCCGCCCACGTCCAAAGGCGACGGCAGGAAATCAACGACCGCATCGACCATTGCTTGGACACCCTTGTTCTTAAAAGACGAGCCGCTGATGATCGGCACGATCTTGTTCTTGATCGTTCCCTCTCGCAATGCTTTGCGAATATCGGCTTCAGAAATCTCTCCGCCCTCCAAGAAGCGCTCCATGATCGAATCGTCGAAATCGGCGATCGCCTCGATCATCTTTTCTCGCCACTCGGCCGCCTTGGACTTCATATCCTCAGGGCAATCGACTTCGCGGAAAGACTTACCCTTGTCGTCGTCGGTGTCGTACAACGCCGCCTTCATCGTGATCAAGTCGACGTAACCCAGGTAATTCGATTCCGCACCAATGGGGATTTGGATAGGAGCTGCATTCGCGCCCAATCGCTCTTTGATTCGGGCAACGACGGCATAGAAATCCGCGCCCAGTCGGTCCATCTTGTTGATGTAAATGACCCGGGGAACACCGTACTTGTTGGCCTGTCGCCACACCGTTTCCGATTGGGGTTGAACGCCGCCAACCGCGCAAAACACTGCGACGCAGCCATCCAGCACGCGTAAAGACCGCTCCACTTCGACGGTGAAGTCGACGTGGCCCGGGGTGTCGATAATATTGATCTTGTGCTCCGGCTTATCCTTCTTGGAACCGCTCCAGAAGCAGCTCGTGGCAGCGGAGGTGATCGTAATACCCCGCTCCTGCTCCTGCTCCATCCAGTCCATCGTGGCGGCGCCTTCATGCACTTCGCCAATCTTGTGGGTCTTTCCGGTGTAGAAGAGAATTCGCTCGGTGGTTGTGGTCTTTCCGGCGTCGATGTGCGCGGCGATACCAATATTTCGAACGAGTTCTAGTGGGTGACTACGGGGCATGGATTTTCTCTTGGTTTAATGTTTTTCGGGTTCAAAGGCGCTTAACAACAAGACGCCCCTCGCGAACATGCAGAAGGGGCGGTGTTAACCTGGCTTCGCTTATGCTATTACCTGGACCTTAACCTCCGACATGAAACTACTCCGGGCGTTACTGCGTCGTTACGCCTTCGACTTAGATTATGGCGTTTTCGCCCACTTTAAAGTCAACCTGGAGGGCAGTTGGGACCAATTCCCTGGAATCTGGCGTTGTCCTACCGCATTCCCGCCACTGTAGACTAAGTGCATGCTTGCTTCCCTGCTTCTTTGGTCGGCAATGGTCGTGCCCACGGCCGATCCGCTTGCCGCCGGATTCGCAAATCCGCCTTTCTCCGCTCGACCCCACACGTGGTGGCACTGGATGAACGGAAACGTGACGCGGGAAGGGATCACCGCCGACCTGGAAGCAATGCGTGAGGTTGGAATTGGCGGGGCGCAGATGTTCACCGTCGATCAAAACATTCCCGCCGGACCCGCCGGATATGCCGGACCGCTTTGGCGCGAATTGACGACCCACGCCATTCGAGAAGCCGGACGCCTGGGAATCGAACTATGCATTCATAACTGCGCCGGCTGGTCGAGCAGTGGCGGACCATGGATCAAACCTTCGGATGCGATGCAGGTTTTGGCTTGGTCAGAAACAACGGTCGAGGGGCCTCGGAGTTTTTCTGAAGTTTTGCCAAAACCCAAGGCGCCGCAAGTGGTAAGCGCAGTTGATTATTACCGGGATATCGCGGTCTATGCCTTTCCGACTCCTGAGAACCCGGCAAGCAAGCCAGGCGACTTTTTAGCGCGGACGGGCGTCACTCGTGGCGATGGATTGGAACCGGTACTAGGCTCGCAGATGGGCGTGAGTCGAAGTGACATCAAAGTCCTTTCAACGAACCTCTCTGGCGACGGACGCCTGGAATGGGAAGTGCCTGCGGGCAAGTGGACCATCCTGCGAATGGGCCACGTGCCGACCGGGAAAGACAACCATCCCGCTCCGCCCGAGGGCGATGGCCTCGAGGTCGACAAACTCAGCAAAGAAGCCTTGGATCAGCATTGGGAAGGCTTGATGGCTAAGGTAATCGCCGATGCAGGACCGTTAGCCGGAAAGGTACTGAATAACAGCCTGATCGACAGCTACGAGGTAGGCAGTCAGAACTGGACCCCGAAATTCCGCGAGGAATTCCGAAAGCGAAGAGGGTACGACTGCCTGCCTTATATGCCCGCAATCGCCGGCATAAACGTTTCGGACAAGGCTACGACTGAGCGCTTCCTCTGGGATTTCCGGCGGACCATTGCCGACCTGTTCGCAGAGAACTACTTTGGCTATTTCGGTCAGAAGTGTCATCAAGCCGGGTTGAAATTCTCTGTCGAACCTTACGGTAACGGTGGGTTTGACAATATCCAAGCCGGTTCTAAGGCGGATATTCCAATGGGGGAATTCTGGATCCCGGGTTGGTCGATGGAATCGGTCAAATTGGCCGCTTCCGTTGGCCATGTTTATGGCAAACAGATTGTTGGTGCGGAATCTTTCACGGCGGACGAGGGTTCCGGGAGGTGGCTGGAAGAGCCTTTCAATATGAAGGCGGTTGGGGACCGCGCATTTACCAACGGTCTCAACCGCGTGATATTCCACAGATACGCGATGCAACCTTGGGTGGACGTGAAGCCCGGGATGACCATGGGACCATGGGGAACGCATCTGGATCGCACCCAAACCTGGTGGACCGAGGCGAAAGAGTGGCTTCGATACCTCAGTCGCTGCCAGTACCTGTT
>DATFHI010000276.1:0-2543 GCA_035248525.1 Fimbriimonadaceae bacterium
TGATAACGAGTGCTATGGCGAGCGCGGTCATGATTGCACATTATCACGAATTCGTGCACCGGAGTTCCATGGTCCCGAATCAGTACTGTTTTGTGCAATCGATCAAACAGCAGGCAGAACTTGGGTGGCTACCTCACCAAATCCCACCCGATATCCCTCTCCCTGACACCAGGCCGTCATGGTCAAGGTGTCCCCGTCCGCGATGAACGTTCGGGTCTCTCCCGTTTCGGTAAGGGTAATCGGCTTGGTGCCTTTCCAGCAAAGTTCGAGCATCGAGCCAAAGTTGTCCGGAGCTTCCCCGGAGATCGTGCCGGAAGCGTAGAGGTCCGCGGCTTCGATCGGAGTACCGTTGGATGATTGATGGGCCAGTTGCTGAGCGAACGACCAATAGAGATATTTGGTGTTCGACCGGGATATCACCTGGGGTTTCGTCATAGTGGGAGATTGAAGAGAGACCTCTAATTGGATATCGAAGTGGCTGGGGCCGGGATTGCGCAAGTGCGGTAGAACGTCCGGTTCTTGCTTTTGCCCGTCGATCCTCCACGGTTCGAGTGCGTCTAGGGTTACGACGTAGGGGGAGATCGATGTACCGAAGCTCTTGGCAAGGAACGGACCCAATGGTTGATACTCCCAACGTTGAACATCGCGAGCCGACCAGTCGTTCACGATCACCACTCCAAAAATGTGGTCCTCGCATTCCCCAATTGGGATCGGGTGACCAAACTCGCTCGATTTTCCGGTGAAGAATCCCATTTCAAGCTCAAAGTCGAGTTCTCGTGTTGGGCCAAATTCCGGTAGGTCCGAATTCGGGGATTTCATCTGGCCTTTCGGCCGGTAGATCGGCTCGCCGCTAGGGATAACGCTCGACGCCCGGCCGTTGTAACCAATCGGTAGATGCCGATAGTTTGGAAGTAGAGACGGTTGATCCGGGCGGAACATCTTTCCAACATTGCTCGCGTGATGAATGCCGGAGTAGAAATCTACGAACGCGTTGATCGTCATCGGGAGCAGGATTTCCGCTTGATCGACCGGGCATACTGCCTTTTTCCGAAGGTCCGCATTGTCGCGGAGTTCAGTCGAGTCGGCACTCAATAGCTGGAATAGTTGCCGCCGAATCTCACGCAGACTGGTGCGGCCACCCTCTTCCAAAACTTCCTGGAAATCGCAGGTGAAATGATCGTCCCCACCCTGCAAAAGTCCGGCGTGACACAGCTCGTAAAGATCGACCAATTGGTCCCCAATTCGGACCGCGATCGAGCCATGTGGGGCCCGGTCCGAAGCGTAGGTGCAAAACGGCAGATTTTGAATAGGAAAGTGGCAGTCAGGGGACACCTCGATCCAGGATCGAGCTTGGGGATTGTGAGTCTCGTTTAAGTTCATAAGTTCAATTCCGCCAGGTCGGCGAGCGGTTCAGCGACGCTGCAGGATCCGAAGCTAACAAAGAGTGCTCGGGTCGCCTCTATTTCTTCCATCCCGAACTTCCAGTTCTTAAAACTGAATTCCTGGTCGGTCGCAGCAAAGTCGGTTGGGTTTTCGGATTCCAAAACGCTCTCGAGCTCTTTGGCGGTTAGATCCTGCGAATAGGCCAATCCTGCGGCCGCTAGGGTGTTCAGGAACCCGTGCATCTTTGTATTCACTTCTTGACGAAAACTGCGAACGGGATGATGAAGGCCGGCGGTCAGTTTGTACGGTACTTCCAGTTGGATGCATTGCTGAATGAACACGGCTAACTCTTCGCTGGTTGGAAATGCGTCTGCTTGCAGTCCACCAGTCCTTGCTTTCGCCCCCAGCCATTCCTCTGCGGCAATGCCTCCGATCACTTCATGCAAGTCGCTTCCCCAGGGCACCTCGCAGAACGTCTCAACCTGATTGAAAGCCCTCAAGTCAGTGAGGATCTCAGCAAAATCTCCGGTCGGAGGAAGCGGCTTTTCGTAGGCTTCCAAATCGGCAAACTCACCCGACCTTTCCATAAAGCGGGTCATGGCGTCGGCGTCGGATATAAGGCCTTCCTCCCAAATAGGGTTGCGTGAACCGACAACGGAAACGGACACGGCAGACGCGGGATTTGCTTGCTTCAGCGCCTCTGCCAATTCCGGTAGCTGGTTCGTGCCGCAAACGAATCGATCCATGATCCATCCTTCTGAGCCTTTGCGATAGGAAAGGTAATTGGAGAGGGACTCGGCCATCGACAATTGGGCAGGGGGGAATAGTCCAGCGTAGTCGATACACCCTTCCAGCAGCCGCCTGGTCGCGCCCTTCATTGGGCGAGTGTACTCACGCGGTCCCGGCCGTCGCGAGTCCAAATGGTATTCTCCCTAAAGTAACCGGGTGTCGACGCTGTGCCCGTGGCGAGATTCGACATGGCAAAACTTCGAGTACTAATCGCAGACGACGATCCCATTATCCGCCTGGATCTCAAGCAGATGTTGGAAAACCTTGAGTATGAGGTTGTAGCGGAAGCGGGCGATGGCCAGCAGGCCGTTACAGAGGCTCGGGAAGCAAAACCAGACATCTGCATTCTCGACGTAAAAATGCCGGTGATG
>DATFHI010000277.1:0-4905 GCA_035248525.1 Fimbriimonadaceae bacterium
ATTGGCTGGCGACCAGCGACGCCAAAGTTAAATTCCTCTTGCAAGATGTCACCCCGGCCAAGAAACTGGAACTTACGCCGAAGCTGAAACGAGAGATCCGGAAGCGTGTCATGATGGATCGCGGCGCGGTGAAGAACGACATTACGAAGGAGATGTACGACCTTCGCATGAAGTCCAACATCGACATTAAAGATAAGGTCTTCGCGGATGCATATGCTCGTTACATGGAGGCTTACCGAAAGAACAACAGCCTTAAGGGAGCCGGCGGCTAGGGTTGGTTCGAATCGTTCGGCTGGGAGTCGATCCACTCTCGGATGTCAAGGGTCTTTCGGGACCCTGTTTCCATACCGATCCTGATCATTACTCGTTTGAACTCCTCAAAAAATCGGGGGTTAACTTGCAACCGGCTCCGGCTGGCGCTGTAATCGACGGAAACCTCCTCATCCCGGACAGGACCGGTCCGCTTTACGAGCTTGTTCATATTGTGGATCGATTACTGGGTCCGGGGGGTTGCCCGTGGGACATCGAACAGACCCATGAAAGCCTAAAGAAGTATCTGCTGGAGGAAGCTTACGAGGTGCTGGATGCAATCGACACCGGTTCTCCGGAGAAGCTTCGCGAAGAGTTGGGCGATCTGCTGCTGCAACCTCTCATGCACTCCCAAATGGAGGCTCGGGACGGCGCCTGGGGCATCGACGAAGTCGCGCAATCCATAACCGAAAAATTAATACGGCGGCATCCCCACGTGTTTGGTGAAGCAACCGCCCTTACACCCGACCAAGTGCTCAAAAATTGGGACCAGATTAAACGGACAGAAAAGTCGAAGGAGCCCACATCCATTCTCGATGGGGTTCCGAAAGGGATGGCGTCCCTACTGCGCGCCCACGAAGTGAGCAAGAGAGCGGCGCGGGCGGGATTCGAATGGCCAGATATGGAGGGTGTGTTCTCGAAGCTAAAGGAAGAGGAACTGGAACTGCGTCAAGCGATCGAATCGAAAGATCATGCGCAAATCGAAAGTGAAATCGGCGATCTCCTCTTTACCGTAGTTAACATTGCCCGTTGGGCGCACGTAGAACCCGAAGAGGCTTTGCGCAAGATGCTCAACCGATTTTGTGCGCGGTTCGCATTGATGGAACAGAATTCAGCCGTTCCACTTTCCGATCTAACGGCAGCCGAGTGGGACCGGCTGTGGAATGAATCCAAGAAACAGTTGAATCAAGTCGCATCTTAATTGGTTTTAGCATGAAAATTCTCGCGTGCCTCGCTACTCTTTCCATCGCCATTTCGGCATTTGCGTGGCATGACACTGGCCATATGGTAGTTGCAGAAATCGCGCGCCAAACGATGAACCCACGGATCGTAGCGGAGTGCGAATGGCTTCTTAAAATAGACTCCGAGCCAAAAACGGATACCTTCGTTACCGCCGCCTGCTGGGCGGACGACTTCAAATCAAAGGAGAGTGGTCCCTGGCACTACATCAATTATCACTTTCGAACGGATGGCAAGGAAACCGACAACAAGCCAGAACCCCAGAACATTCTGGTTGCGATCAAGCGATTTTCGGAAACTCTTCAAGATAAGAGTAAGGACCCCAAGGAGCGAGCGGTCGCTCTTCGTTACCTGATCCACTTTGTCGGCGACCTTCACCAGCCACTTCACGCGGTAGCCAGAGATTCCGACGAATTCCCGGCGGGTGACCGGGGTGGCAACGAATTCAAAATCATTCCGAGCGACCGCCACAAAGACTTAACTCGTCCGCCCACCAATCTCCATTCACTTTGGGACATGGGTGGCAATTTGTTCCGTCCCAGCGAGCGACCACTCACTAAGGATGGCCAAGCTTCAATCGTACGCATCGCCAATGCCATTCGCGCTCGACATCCGCTGCTGTCTCTTAACAACGTGACGAATCAGGATCCAGAGGCGTGGGCGCAAGAAAGCGTTGGGCTGGCAAAGGAGTTCGTTTACACCTTGAAAGAGAACGAGGTTCCCAGCCCGGAATACTTGCGCCGATGCGAAGACGAAAGCGCCAAGCGGGTTGCTTACGCCGGGTACCGCCTCGCGGCATTGCTGACCCGACTGATGAGCTAGACGGCCGCTTTTTGCGGAATGAGCCCCGACTCCTTTATCCGGCGGACCGCTTCTTGGAACCGGCTACCGTCGGTGTCGCCCAGCAACGTCAGCGACATCCTCACGTAGCCTTCACCTTGGTCGCCATAACCGTTACCCGGGATCATAACGATGTTCGCTTCCTTCAAGATGGCCGCCGCAAACTCTGCACTCGACATGTCGGACCGCGGTACGCGAGCCCATACATAGAAGGCTGACTTCGGCTTTCGAATTGGCCAACCGATCTCGTTTAGGCCATCGCAAAGCAGGTCTCGTCGACGCTGGTACATGTCGATCGTGTGCTTGTTGTCGACATTGCGCAGAGCTTCAGCTCCCGCTTCGGCAATCGCGGGGAACTGCTTACTGTCGATGTTTGACTTCAACCGCTGCAGGTTGTTGACGGCGTCTGCATTACCGAGCGCAAAGCCGAGTCTCCAACCCGTCATGTTGTACATCTTGGATAGGGAGTGAAACTCAATCGACACGTCTTTTGCGCCCTCGACTTGGAGCACGGTCGGATTTTTGTAGCCGTCATACGCGACGGTGGCATAGGCCATGTCGTTCACCAAGAGAATATCGTGGTCTTTGCAGAACCTGACCAGGTCTGCATAAAACTCCGATGTCGCCACCGCCCCCGTCGGGTTGTTTGGATAGCAAACGTAAAATAGCTTTGCCCTTCGAGCGACGTCGGTCGGAATGTCCGACAGCACTGGCAGGAAGTCGTTTTCCTCCTTCAACGGCGCTTCGTAGACTTCCCCACCCGCCATCAATGTGTTCACTTTGTACACCGTGTAACCGGGATTCGGGACGATGCTCAGATCCCCGGGGTCGATGTAGGTCCAAGCTAGGTGAGCTAACCCCTCTTTCGAACCGATGAGTTGGACTACTTCGGTTGCGCTGTCGATCTTGACGCCGAATTCCTTTTCATACCACCTGGCGGCCGCTTCTAGAAATCGCGTCCAGCCTCGCGGAGTTTCGTCGTATCGGTGGGTGTGGGGATCCTGTACGGACTTGCAGAGCGCATCGATGACCGGTTGCGGAGTGGGCAAGTCGGGATCTCCGATTCCAAGGTCGATGATGTCGGCGCCGCTTGCAATCGCTTCGGCTTTGATTCGCGAAATCTCGGCAAAGAGATACGGCGGAATCATGTCAAGTCGCTTGGATCGTTGGGGCATTAAAAAACTGTACCTTCGACGAAACTTCTATCCCCAACATTCGTCCCGATCTATAAAATAGGCTGCAAGAGGAATATCGATGACAAAAGCGACTCGATCTTGGTTTTATTTCGGAGCGTCCGCAACCGTACTCGGAGCGTCCGCAATCTTGACCGGCATGACTGCGCACCCAGCGGCAACTGAAATGGCCTCGACGTTCAAATTCAGCAATAGGGCGCTGGCGGCCAAAGATATGTTAAGAGATGAGTTGAACCGTCGATTCACAGATCGACAGAACGTCGACTTCGGCATGTCGCGAGTAATCCGAAACGGTGCGCGAATGCATTACATCGGTCCAACCATGAACAGGGCTGGAATGTCCGAAAAGGCCGAGACTCGAAAGAACAAAGACGGAAAATATGAAGTTTTGCTAGATGGAGTCTGGATCGGACTAAATCACCTAAAACCCCGTATGCAAGCCGAAAACGATCGAGAGGCTAATGCCTTCTTGGCATTTGGCGATGGAAAAGTAGACGTTGCCATTTATACTGTCGGCGGACTTCAGTACGACCGGGGGGAGAAGGCAGACGCCGATCCGCGATTCGTAGATGTGCACGATGAGAATCGAAATCTTTTCCAATGGCAAGGCTCGATGGGGATGCGAGCAAAGGGACCCGCGTACGTCAGCCAAAAGAGCAACCTTGCTCCTCGCGCATGGGAAATTGTGGAATTCGGCAGAAAGGCTTGGGCCAGCGGAAAGGCAGACTTCTCCGCCGACGGGCCGGACGGTTGGGTGCTATTCGCGCACCGAGTCGATGCGCCTGACGAGAGTTGCGCACGCTGCCACGCGCCGCGCCCAAACCCCGGTGATGCAGAACAGGCTCCCGCAATGAAGGCAGGCGACAAAGTTGGCCTGTTTGTGATCGCGCTGAAAAACCACTAACAGGGACTTGAATTGGTTTGGTCGGGGCGACACGATTCGAACGTGCGACCTCATGCTCCCAAAGCACGCGCGCTACCAACTGCGCCACGCCCCGACATAGTGGTCAATGAACTTGAATTCTACCCGTCAGAGTCCGTGCTTCTGGGACGTCGATCCGTTTTCCATTTTGCGCCTGGGGTAGATGGCCGAGGCGCTTTCGGCCCCTTAATCGCACCCCACAGAATATCGTTGAGCTCCATGTCCGGTACAGATTCCTCTTCGTACCGATCCAACATCCGCTCGGAATCCACCGCCCGGTAGGCGTTTCGCTTGTTGATGTCGCCGATGATGTCGCGCGCCGGCAAAATTGCATTATAGGGTTCAGCATTTGACCGCTGATTATCAAAGACGCTGAGCGGAATTGCGGTCACGATGTATTGATTCCAGGGCTTGAGGCCAATCAGCAAACTCATCGTCCGCAGCACTGAATCGGTGTTGTAGAACCTGCTGTCAAGGGAACTCCGTTTCGTAAATGGACTGACGACCATTGCCAGGGAACGATGCGCGTCGACATGGTCGAATCCTGCTTGGGCATCATCTTCCACGACGAAGATGGCGGTCTTGTCCCAATACGGCCCGTGGCTCACCTTCTCCACTAACTGCCCGATGGCGAAGTCGTTATCAGCGACCATGGCCCGTGGCGCATACTGTCCCGCCGCA
>DATFHI010000278.1:0-19577 GCA_035248525.1 Fimbriimonadaceae bacterium
GTACTTGGCCTCGATCCGCTCCAACTCGCCGCTCGTCAAACACTTGAGGATGACAGCTCGAATCTGGTCCCCCTCCATTTCCGCAGATACAGGGACTCGGGGGCTTCGAAGTTCTAGGTTGCGACTTGCAAACCCATCCTGAAGCATTTCCAACAGGACTGCGTGTCCAATTGCGGGATCATGGCAAAGCCGGCTAACCCAGCCGCCGCCCGGATTTAGGTGAGGGTTGTCCGCGAATTCGGGCTTAATGCTTCCCTGCCTGTACTTCCGACGGACCCCTTCTCGGTATGCGCGATAGCGGGCGGTGCAACCGAATTGTTCGATCCAGGGATGCTCGTCGGGCGGAACCGCTTGGGATGTCAGTTGGCCACCGACCCAGGAGTACTGCTCGGTGAGAATAACTTTCAAGCCAAGCGAACTGGCCGACATCGCCGCCGCACATCCCCCGGTTCCCCCGCCAACGATGAGGATGTCGCACGACGACGATTGCATGGACTTAGGCTACCCCTCCGCTAATTGGATTCAATGGTTCGGATAAAGGCGGTGGTGAGTTCGGCGAGTTGGGCAATACCGTCGTGGTGGATGATTTCGCAACCGTGGGTGTTCTCCATCGGAATCCCTAACGTAACAGGTCTGGCACAGAGTCCATTCGCGGCAGCGCAGGAAGCATCGCTTCCACCGCGGCTCAGGACCTGAAATTGAACGGGCTGACCTAGGCTTGCGAATTTCTCCAGATCCCGCACGTCGGCGCAAGCGTAACTGTCCTTGGCCCAGACGGTGGGTGTCGGAGAAAGAACGGCTGGATTGTCAGGAGTGATAGGACCAAGTTCCAATGCGACGCAGTATTCGGGCCGGAACCTTTGTAAGAGATAAAGCGCCCCATGTCCCCCGATCTCTTCACTGACTGTGGCGGCAAAAAGCATGGGTACGGCGGGCGGTTTCTTGGCGAGGTCTTCCAACACGCAGAGCCAGGCTTCCAAGTCAGCTCGATCATCTAGAAAGAATCCTGAGATGTACTCGCCCACCTTGGCTAATTGCCGGCGAGCCTTGGAAAGCGCCACTCTGGTACCCGGTCGGACGCCAAGCGAATCCAGTTGCTCTGGCGTCCGACCGGTAAACACCTGCACTTGATTCCATTCGATTGCATGGGCTCTTCCTTGCACAGCATTGGACTCCACTGATTCTGTGTGTACGGAGCCGAAAGAAAGGACTCCTGGAAAGGATTGGTCGGCGAGAATCTCCACCGGAGTTTCGCCCCATTTCCAGGGCAGCAAGCCACCAAGGTTAGTCACTTGCAGGGAGCCATCTCGGAAAATTCCAGTCACCATGAGTCCGAGCTCATCCATGTGGGCGGTCACCACGACCTGGGGTTCGCCGGCCGGCCCCGCGTGGACGCAAACATTGCCCTTGGGATCGATGAATGCTTCCAGACCCATTTTGCCGATCAAGTCGACAAGGAGGTCGGCCATTTCCCTCTCGCATCCTGGCGGGGCGGGAACGTTCACCATGCTTTGTAAGCGGTCGAAGGAGCGAGACATCTGCAGCAATGATACATCGCCCGAAGTTCCTGGGGAGCAAGGCTACCACGGCTACAATAGGCAATGTCCGTGGGAAGGTTTTTGCTCTGCCTGCACTCGCATATGCCGTATGTGTTGAGCCACGGCAAAAGCCCTCACGGAACGGATTGGATAAATGAATCCGCCGCGGAATGCTATTTACCAATCCTCAACGCGCTCGACCGTCTCGAAAAAGAGGGCATTCATCCCAACTGGACAATCAACATCACTCCGATACTGGCGGAACAGCTTGCCGACGAGTCCTTCAAAAACGAATTTGAGGAGTACTGCCAGAGCAAAATCGACGCGGCCGTGGCGGACCAGCGGCAATTTGAAGTCGAGGGCCCGCTCTGGATGCAAGGATTGGCGGGCTTTTGGCAACGGCAGTACACCCGGGCTCTGGTCGAGTTCAAGCATAAATGGGGCAGAAGCATCCTCGACGGGTTCAAACACTTCCAGGAGATCGGCTCGATCGAGATCATCACCTGCGGGGCAACCCACGGTTATATGCCGCTGCTGGGAACCGATGAAAGCTGCTCGGCTCAGATCGAGTTAGGAGTCGAAACTTATAAGCGTCACTTCGGTCGGAAGCCGCGAGGCATCTGGCTGCCCGAGTGCGCTTACCGACCGCGATACGATTGGAAATCGCCGGTTGGCACGGATGTAGTTTCCTGGCCGCGCAAGGGGGTCGAGGAGTTTCTGGCCGAGAACGAGATCGAATACTTTTTCGTCGACTCGCACATGATTCGGGGCGGCGAGCCGCTGGGAACCTATGCCGCGAACTTTCCTCAATTGGCGGAGTTGTTCGAGCGGAGTAAGCGCAACTTTCAAGAGCAAATTGGATATCGGAGCGAGTACGAGCACTACGATTTGATCAACGGCGTGACTTGCATGGCCAGAGATCCGCACACGACGGTCAAAGTTTGGTCGGGTGAGTCGGGTTATCCGGGAGATGAGCATTACCTGGAATTCCATAAGCAGCTTTATCCGGGTCGATTGCGTTACTGGCGTATCAGCCAAGACAAGCAGGACCTCGGGCGGAAGCAGCCGTATGATCCATACGCGGCGTTTGAACGGATTTCTGCGCACGCCGAGGACATGGTTCGAACTGTAAAGGCAGCTTTGGCGCACTACCGAAGCGTCTCCGATCGCGAGGGAACGTTGGTAGCCATGTACGACACTGAGTTGTTCGGACACTGGTGGTGGGAAGGTCCGGAATTTCTGTATGAAGTGGCGCGACTCATGCATGCGGATCCGGAAATCCGAACGGTAATGGGAGGACAATTGCTCGACGAGGAGCCCCCACGCCACTCCATTACGCTTCCCGAAGGATCGTGGGGCGAAGGCGGTTACCACTACATTTGGTTGAATGACGGGAACCTGTGGACTTGGGAAAAACTGTATCCCTGCGAGCAAAAAATGCGCCAGATGGTAAGGGATTATCAGAACGGAAAGTGCGATGACGTCCTCCGTCAAGCCGGGCGCGAACTGCTACTCGCCGAATCTAGCGACTGGCAATTCCTGATTTCAACATTCGCGGCCCGGGACTATGCAGAGGTGAGGTTTAACGACCATATCGAGCGATTCGAAAGGCTTGCCGAGATGGCGGATCGCATTCAAACTGGCGGGTCTTTGTCGGATGCGGAAGCTGAGTTTTTGAAGGAGTGTGAACAGCGGGATTCACCATTTGCCGACCTCGAATTGAACCTTTGGCGCCCCGTGGACGTAAGCACTTCCGTCACTATTTTGAACAGGAAGTAATATCAACTGCCGTGAGATTCATCTTCGTCCTGCCCTTTTGCGTGCTCGCGGCTATCTCCGCGGGCCAAAAACCGAGCGACTGGCGACCCAGTGCGGTGAAGCCAGCCGACTTCGCCAAGAAAGTCGACACTGCTCTGCTGAACCTGAAGAATGCCCTTGGCCAGGCGAGCTACCGGTGTCGATTTTTCGATGGGAGCATGGGACAGTCGGACTTAACCAACCGAATTCGCGACCGAAAAACGCTTCGCGTGGAGTTTATCAAGGTTGCGAACAACAACAAAGACCCCTTCAGCAACCAGACGATTATCGGAAGAAACGGAAAGTACACGTTGCTGTCGCCCTCGACTGGGTTCAAATCGTTAGCCACGGGCGCAGACCCCAAGCTATTCGACTCTAGCGCAGGCGCACTGCAGTATTGGCCTTGGCACTTCCAGCAAGCAATGTTTCAATCATTCGTTACGGGCAATGGGGCGATCAGCAGATTGGTGGCGGCATTGACAAAGCCAGGAAGCGGCTACAAGATTCGAATGGACTCCCGAACGATGCAAGGGAATGGAAAATCGATCCCCCAAGTCCGAATTTTCGCGAGCCGGATTCCCGCCCTCACCAAGAAAAAGGGTACGGAGACCATCGAAATTGTCGCCGACACGATCATGTGGCTCCCTTTGCAGGTCCGGGTCGATCAAAAGGATTTGAAGGGACGTAACGCTTGGTTCGAATGGGTCACGCTGTGGAAAGGCCCCGTCAAGTTCGAAGAGCGTTGGTTCACGACGCCCAAGAAGTGAGCCGCTCCGGAACTCTTGTCTCCAGGGATTTCACGATTGCGTTCATGACTCGGACGGTTTCTAGCCCCTCGACCAAGTCCGGCGAGTTTGGTTCTCCGGAAAGGATACGGGAAGCGAAGTAGTCGGTGTAGTTGCAAAACTCGCCGAAATGCATCCCTTTTAGTTCGTGGCGGTAATAGTAACCCGCCATCGAGTAGTGGTAATCCTCTTCGATCTCAACTCCATTTCCATCGTGGTAAGTGAAGCGCAGATCGGGATAACGGGCAAGGGAAGATCCCTTGGAACCCATGAGAAAGCATTCGATCAGCGACCGGGCTCGGGGTAATTCGTGGAATCCGTAATTGCCGAGGACTCGAGCAATTGCTCCGCTCGTAGCCTTCAAATTCACGCAGATCGCATCTGGGGTCTGCATCCCGTGCTTCTTGGCCAATGAGGTTCGTGTTCCAATCGCGTGGACTTCAGCGATCTCGCCCAGATACCAGCGGACCAAGTCCACGGGATGGCTCAACCCTAGATACGCCCAATGGGTTTTGTCCAGCGTCCAAGGTGATTTCTCGTAATACCAATCCATTCGGTGGTTGTAGTGGGCATCCAAGACCTCTATCTCACCCAAGGCGCCACGCTCGACATGCTCTCGCTGCCGCTGGAATGGTTCGTAAAATCGAGTTGATTGGCCGACTTGCAGCCGCATCCCGGTCCGACGGCTGGCTTCGACTAACCTGTCCGCGTCCGTCAGATCGTTAATCAGCGGCTTGGTGCAAATGACATGCTTTCCGGCATCAAATGCCTTTTCTATGTGCTCGGCGTGGAAAGGGTCGGGCGTATAAATCGCTACGATCTGCACATCTTCGCGGCCCAGCAGCTCGTCGTATTCGGAGGTCACAAACAAATCCGGCGATGCTTCCAACGCGCTCTGACGTTTGGATTCATCCAGGTCGCAGCCCGCGACCGCTCGGCAAAGCCCGGACTCTCGGAGCGCTACAAGAAGGGTATGGCCTTCGTGCAGACCAATAACGCCAACTCCCAGGCGCTCCTCCAGGGGCAATTCTCCATAACGGCGGCGATGTCCTACGGTCGGCTGGCCGGTTGGAAGGAAGTCGGGATGCATAGACTTAACCTGGGGGCCAGGAGAAAGGTCGTCCTGCTAGGAGATGGATGTGCAAGTGGTCTACGGTTTGACCGGCGTCGGCACCCTGATTGATGACTAATCGATAGCTCTCGAGATTCAACTTGGCGGCAACATTTTTCGCGGCGTTCAGCAAGTATTGGTGGTCGCCCAACTCCGGCACCGTGGATACCCCCGGAATTTCCGCTCTGGGCACGATGATAATGTGTACCGGAGCTTTGGGATCGATGTCCTTGAAAGCCACCGCATGATCGTCTTCGTAGACGATTTCGCCAGGAATCTCCCGATTGATGATTTTCGTGAAAAGTGTGGGCATCGACAAGCCTGGTGTACCCGATAACTGAGTGCAGGATTTCAGTATTCTGCCTTGCGTGAGCCATGAGCCGAACTGGGCAAATTCCAGCGATTGGGCGCTGCTCGAGCAATTGTTTGGGCGTGCTCCGACCTTGAGCGAGGTGCAGCTTATAGGCATCCGATTTCACACGGCTGCTCCAACGGTTGAGATGGATGTGGTGATCTCCGATAGCTTGGAAGAATCCTCCGAGCGTATGACTGTCCTTGCCACCTTCACCTGGACGAACGTAGAGAGCTTAAGTTTGGAATGGTCGGAGGACGCGGTGATCGGTATCGAATTCCGCAAAGTGTCATCCGGCTACCGCACCGAATTCATTGCTCCGTTCGAACACAGGAGTCACATTATCAGCGGCGATGTGGAAGTGCGTCTCAAGAAGGTGGACCCACTCCTCGATCCGGACGAACGGCATAGGATTCGAATCGAATACCGATAGCCACCATAATTCCTCCATGCACATCAGCGAAATCTGGGAAGGAAAGGGCGTGATGCCCGTGACCTTCCGGATTCTCCTGAGTCCGCTATCGCTCCTCTATGCTGTCGGTTGGGAAGGTTATCTTGGCGTGTACAAATGGGGGCTGAAAACGGCTAAGCATCCGCATTCACCGATCATCTGTGTGGGAAATTTGATATCCGGAGGAAGCGGCAAGACGCCGATGACGTTGCACCTCGTGGACGTTCTCCGGGAGCTTGGCTATGACGTCGTGGTTTCGTGTAGCGGTTATGGCAGTCCGAAATCTGAAGCGGCGACGGTCGCGACGGATGGCCAACAAGATGCACGGATTTGGGGAGACGAAGCGGCACTGTTTAGGCGGAAGCGACCCGACCTGCCGCTGATCGTGGGTCGCGCGCGGGTTGAAGCCGCGGAATTGTGTCAACGCGAATTTCCGAACGCTGTTCTGATTATGGATGACGGTTTCCAGCATCTGCCGTTGAAAAAAGATCTAACGGTTTTGTTGGATCCCGAGAATCCGAAAAACCGAATGTGCTTGCCGGCCGGTCCTTATCGTGAACCGAGATGGAATCGCAAGCGTGCGGACTTGGTCATTCCGGGTGTGTTTCGAATCGAAGAATCGGTGAGCTTTACCAATCCGGACGGAGAAACCGTGAACCCGCCCGCCACGTGTGCAACGCTCCTGGCACTCGCGCAGCCGGAAAAGGTAATCCGGTCGGTCGAAGCGATGGATTGTCGGGTCGCCGAACGGGTGTTGTTGCCAGATCACGATCCCTTGACCAGTGGTAACCTCCTCGATAACCTGCCGACAGATAAACCGACGGTGGTAACGGGAAAGGATTGGGTCAAGTTGCGCAACCGTCCAGACGTTGGCGAGCGTGAATTTTTGATCCTCAATCACGAAGTGAGAGTCGAGCCCTACGCCCAATTCAAGGACTGGTTGAAATCCAAACTCGATGGCATCCAAAAAGCGAATCATTCTGGACCGGGCTAGTACGGCGGCCTTCAATTTTGGCCAAAAGATCTTTCTCTCGGGAAATATCGCCCAAGCCGAACGCCGGGGTGAAAAGCTCGCCAACGTCCTTTTTCGGCTGGATAAGAAGCATCGGGAACGCACCAAATCCAATTTAGCGATGGCCTTTCCCGAGATGGATTCCTCCAAGCGGGAAGACCTTGCCCTCGAGGTTTACCGGCACTTCGGTCGGGTGACGGCGGATTTCATGAGAACACCGCTGCGGACTGATGAGGAGGTGAATTCAGCCGAAGTCTACGGTCGGGAGCATTTAGAGTGGGCGCACTCCCAAGGAAAAGGCGTGATGATCATAACCGCGCACTACGGGAATTGGGAGCGGTTTGCGCATTGGTTTACAGTCAATGGTTACACGTTGAACGTGGTGGCCCGGGGGGCGAACCAGGGCGCAGTCACCGAGAAGATGACGGCGCTCCGGAATCAAGCGGGAGCCGAAGTCATGGGACGCGGTAATGCCGCCCGAGCGATTTTGGGAAAGCTCAAGTCCGGTGATCTCGTGGGAATCCTCAACGATCAGAACAACGGCGACATATTCGTTCCGTTCTTCGGCAAGCCTTGCGGAACTGCTCTTGGACCTGCGGTACTGCATCTTCGTACCGGAGCGCCATTGCTTCCTTGCTATTTCACTCGATTGGGGCCGGGCAAATATCGGGCTGATTTTCTGGAGCCGGTTTTGGCAAAGGATTTTGGGTCGGATCAGGAGCGGATAACTGCCGCACTCAACTTGATTCTCGAAGGCCAGATACGAAAGCACCCGGAGCAGTGGCTTTGGCTTCATGATCGGTGGAAGAGCGCCCGGCAGCGCGGCTTGATCTGATGGCTTCCTACCTGATTGTCCGCTTTTCCGCGATTGGCGATTGCGTCATGGCGGCGTACACCGCCACGGCAATTCGGGAAAAGGAACCGGATGCAACAATCGACTGGGCTATCGAGACTCGCTGCCGTCCGGTATTGAACGAGGCGTCGCTGATTAACTCGATTATCGACTTTCCCCGCGATGAATGGCGTCGGCGAGGATGGCCTCCGAGCGTTTGGCGTGAACAATTATCTCGTTTCTCAGCGCTCAGGAAACGTCGGTATGAGTTCGGAATGGACCTGCAGGGCCATTCCAAGACGGCAATTTGTCTCCGAATTGCGCGGCCCAAGCGACGCATCGCCGCCTTCGCAACCGATGCCTTATCCGCCCGTCTAAATCCCCTATTACCCGGCGACCCAGACTCCGTTCACCGGGTGGAGAGAATGCTTCACGCCGCTCAATACTTTGGTGATTTTGGCATGCCAGCTGCCCCGATCATGCCTACGTATCCGGCGGTGATTTCGGCGAAACCTAGGCTGGTTTCCATGTCAACGGGCGCGGGCGCAAAGGTCAAACAATATCCTTCCGAGCAATGGGCCCAGGTAGGGGCAGCGTTAATTGCGGAAGGCTTTAAAGTTGCTTTACTGGGGGCCTCAAGCGATCCAAAAATCGCGATCCGTGGGGCCGAGGACTACGTTGGAAAACTGTCTCTGTCCGAAACCATGTCCGTCGTTGCGGCGTCGACGGTGCATTTGGCCGCTGACACCGGCACAGGACATATCGCTGCGGCCTACGGGGTACCTTTCGTCTCGGTGTTCGGACCTACGGATCCCGATTTGTATCGCCCTTATTCGTTGCGAGGCGAAGTCCTACGCAAATCTGAAAATCCCGGGGATGTCAGCCCAGAAGTGATTTTGGAGTCGTTGCGGAGGCTAGTTGGCTAAGCGCTTTCTGATCAGCCGGCTTTCATCATTAGGGGATGTGGTCTGTTCTCTACCTGCGGCGAGCGCGTTGAAGGCCGCATTTCCGGATTGCGAAGTCACCTGGGTGGTCGATCCCCGATTTACCGGGGTCGTGCGGAGTTGTAGCCATGTAGATTCGATTGTTGAGGCAAAGCCCGCGGCCAAGAGTTCTACTTGGCCAACGTTCGAAGGGGAATTTGATGCGGCCTTGGACCTTCAAGGCCTCTTGAAAAGCGCGCTTGGAATCAAGAATGCCAAAGCGAAGGAAAAGTTGGGCTACCACTGGCAGAGAGAAGGCTCTTGGCTGTTTAGTGGGGCGGTGCGGCCCGATCCAAGTTCATTGCATATCGTGGACCAGTACGTGGATGTCGCCCGAGCCGCAGGAGGTGTCGCGGATCGAGCAGATTTCGGAATGTCGCCGACGGCTGAAGCACAAGAGTGGCTGGCGACGCGAGCAGATCTTCCTGAGAAATACATTGTGCTGAACGCAGGTGCGGGTTGGGTTACGAAGCGTTGGCCGGCGGACTCCTTTGCCAGACTCATCGAGAAATTGGCGGATGCGGGCTGGAGGTGCGTGCTCATTGGTGGTCCCGCCGCAGCGGACCGAGAGGTCGCAGAGGAGATAAAGCGCACTTGTCGGGCAGAATTCGTCGGTTGGGTCGGGCAGACGAACGTTGAGCAACTCATCGCGGTAATTTCCCGAGCATCTGCCCATGTGGGAGGAGATACGGGGAGCAGTCACCTGGCGGCGGCATTGAACATTCCCGCGATTGGGCTCTATTCCATCACGCGCCCAGTCCGCTCTTGTCCTTACGGCCAGATCGAGCGTTGCCTCTATAATCCGAGCGGATTGAAACACATCGAAGTGGAGTCGGTTGCGGAAAAGCTATTCGAGGTTCTGCCGTGACCCTGGATGAGGCAAAACAGTTAAGAGAAGGGCGTAGGTTGGTGTTCACCAACGGCGTGTTCGACGTCCTGCATATAGGGCATGTACGGTACTTGCAAGAGGCTCGGCGTCTCGGCGACCTGCTTCTGGTTGGAGTGAACAGCGACGAATCCGTGCGCTCGCTCAAAGGGCCAACCCGGCCCATAAACCCGACTGACGAGCGGATTGCAATGCTGGAAGCACTCAGGATGGTGGATGGGGCAATTGAGTTTGGGGAGGCAACTCCAGTTGAAATCATCAAGGCGTTAACGCCTGAGGTCCACGTGAAAGGTGGGGATTATGAGGCGAGCGACATGCCCGAAACTCCGGTGGTGCAGGCCTATGGAGGACAAGTCCTTATCCTCCCTTTAGTGCCCAATCGGTCGACCAGTCGCCTGCTGAAGCTCCTGGGTGAAGAGTGAAAGCGTTCGATCCCGATCCCTCGATTCGGTGGCTATTCTGCATGACCCACCCGGACGATGAAATCTCCGTCTGTGCTTGGATTAGAAGACTCCGGGATGCTGGTTCCGAGGTCTTCATCAATTGGACTCACAGCACGGAAATCAGGCGCGCGGAAGGGCGTGTAGTGGGCGCTAAACTGGGCATCATAGACTCAAGCCTTTCCTTCATGGATGCACCCGACGGAGGTGTGTGCGATCACCTGGTGGAGTACCTGCCGCAATTCCAAGAACTCATGCAGAAAGTCAATCCGGATCGGGTGGTTTGCGGGGCATTTGAACAGGGACATCTGGATCACGACTCCACGAATTGGCTCGTCAACCACTCGTATACGGGTCCGGTGTTCGAGGCGCCCTTTTACCATCCGTACTCACGTCGCCTGCAGCGTATGAACGTTTTCGCCGTGCCGGATGGACAAGAGAGCTTGCCGCTGTCGCCCGAGGAGTGGCGACTCAAATTGGAGATTGCCAAGGCGTATCCCAGCCAAAACATCTGGACGGTGTTGTGGTGGCATGAGGCTTGGCAATCGGTTCGACTCCGTCCAGCGGAATTAAGAAAGCGCGAGCTTTTGCGACTCCAAGTCCACCGTGATTTCAAAACCCCCAACCTGCCTGAACCGCTACGAACAGAGGTAATCCAATGCGCCCAATGGAAGCGATGGCTGGCGGCGGTCGAGCGGGCAAATATGCCACCCTAGATGCCGATGTTCAAGCGCCTGATGCAATCCTTCGACCGCATGATGGGACGAGGGGTGATAGATGACCAGTTTTGCGATGAACTGGAACAGGCGCTCCTCGAAGCAGATACCAATGTTCAGACGGCATCTGAGATCCTGGCCGAGTTGAGACAAGCGGTGCGCGAGGAGAAGATAACCGACCCGGCCGGGATGAAGTCTCGTTTGCAAACAGCGATTGCCGACCGGTTCCGGCAGCAAGGACCGGCAGGGTTGATCGTCAACGACGTGCCGCCAACCGTGTATTTGTTTGTGGGGGTCAATGGGGTTGGAAAGACTACGACAATTGCGAAGGTCGCCCACCTCTTGAAACGCAAAGGGTTTTCAGTTCTTCTCGCGGCGGGCGATACCTTTCGGGCCGCGGCGATCGAGCAGTTGGAAATTTGGGCCAACCGAGTAGGTGTGGAAATTGTGAGGAATCTGCCGGGTTCGGACTCCAGTGCCGTAATATTCGATGCCATTACCGCGGCAAAGGCTAGGGGGATCCAATTTGTTTTGGCGGATACGGCAGGTCGACAGCATAGCAAAGACAACCTCATGGCCGAGTTGCAAAAGGTTGCCCGCGTATCGGAGAAGGCCATGGGAAGAAAGCCGGATGAAGTCTTGCTGGTGTTGGATGCTAATACTGGGCAGAATGCGATTCGCCAGGCAGAAGAGTTCACCAAGTCAGCCGGGGTCACGGGCTTGGTTTTGACCAAACTAGACGGTACTGCGCGCGGCGGAGCGTTGATCGGCGTGTATGACCGATTGAAGGTCCCGGTGAAGCTGATCGGAACTGGTGAACAAGTGGGCGACCTGAAGGACTTCAAAGCGGACGACTTTGCCGCGAGTCTTTTCGAATAAAGGCATGTCCATCGTCACGGTTAACGGCTAACGAAAGTGAGTCGCGCCCGATAATTTGCCTTGTGATAATCTCGTCGTTGGGAGGAAGGTACATAGTATGGTTTTTTCGAGTACATCGGGCGGTTCTGCTTGGGTTCCGTCGCCATTTTCCGGCGTTTCGTATAGCTTTTTGAAGTTGGGGGGATCCGATCCGGCGGTAGTCACCCTGCGTAAGATTGACGCGGGTTCCACCATGCCCCCGCATCGCCATCCCAATATCGAGCGCAACTATTTGATCACCGGACGCGCTCAACTGCTGGATGGATCGATCATCGAAGCGGGCGCCTATATGGAGATTCCGGCTGGCGTGCGCCATGGGGCAACGGCGCTCGAGGAGTGCGTCTTCCACGATTCATACGATGGATCGCTGGTTTGGGTGGAGGATTCGGGGACGATGACAGCCGTGAATTCAAACGGAGATTTCGTACCGTTCGGTTCGATGCCTCCGCTGAGCAGTGCGAATTTGCCTATTTAATCACAGCCGTTCTTGTCGCTGAGAAACCGTTCCAGTTCGGTTGGTGTAACCACCGCCACGTTGGGATTCGCCAACCGGTCAAACTCTTCGAACGCCATTTCGCCGATCTCGCCAGTTTCACGGAACTCATCGTAGATCGCCTTGAGCGCAATTGCAGGCGTGGGCGGGTCGGAGTACGCATCCACCCAAATTCCGGGCATATCCTCGTTGGTTCGATAGGAAATTGCGGTGATGTAGGGCAACTCCCCAAGGGAGTCGCTTGGGCCGTTCGAGCCCTCTGTCCAACCCCCAGTCCCGACCTCTAAATTGGCCTTTGCCAGGACCTGCCGAACTTCGTCTGTAGACAGCTTGGTCGCGGCGCTGATAATCAATTGGAGAGCCGGGTCGGCAGCGGTGACACGTGTCTTGTTTTCAAATCGCGAGACATAGACGACGGTCGATTTTAAGTGCCGGTTACAGGCTTCAACAAAATGATCGAAGTCGACGTGGAGAGTCATCGCGCCTAGAGTATGCCAAATTCCGGTTGCCGGAGATTAAGGCTAAAATCAACCTATCCCATTACTGAGGTCGACCTTTGTCTGAAACGATCGAAACCCTGCTCGACGAATCCCGCACGTTTGCGCCTGATCCGGCATTCAAAGCCCAGGCAAACATTAAAGACCCGGACATCTATCGTATTGCGGCATCCGACCCAGTTGCTTTCTGGGAAGAACAAGCGAAAGCCATCGACTGGATCGAGCCGTGGCACACTGCGTTGGAGTGGAATAGACCATTTGCGAAGTGGTTTGTCGGCGGCAAACTCAACGCCTGCTACAACTGTGTGGATCGTCATGTGGAAGGCGCTCGCTCAGATAAGGTTGCGATCCTGTGGGAAGGGGAGCCCGGCGAAGTCCGGAATATAACCTATCGCGAACTCAAAGATGAAGTGAGCCGAGTCGCCAATGCGCTGAAGGCGCTTGGCATAGGTAAGGGAGACCGAGTTTGCATTTACATGCCGATGGTGCCGGAGCTTGCGATCGCAATGCTGGCTTGCGCCCGAATCGGGGCACCGCATAGCGTCGTCTTCGGCGGATTTAGCGCTGATTCCTTAGCCGAGCGCACGAACGATGCCCGAGCGAAGCTGATTATAACAGCAGACGGCGGTTACCGGCGGGGCAACGTTATTCCGCTGCTCAAAATCACCCAAGATGCCCTGAACCTTGGGTGTCCAAGCGTCGAGAAGGTATTGGTCTTTGAACGAGTATCAAGAGATCTGGATTTTGGCTCCGATGACCGATTTGTACAGTGGTCGGAAATTGTCCCGCAGCAGACACACGATTGTCCCTGCGAAACCATGGACAGCGAGGATCTGCTTTACATACTTTACACGAGCGGCTCCACTGGAAAACCGAAGGGCATCGTTCACACCACCGGTGGTTACCTGGTCCAAACCGCGGCGACTTCGAAGTGGGTTTTCGATTTAAAAGAGGACGACGTCTACTTTTGCACCGCGGACTGCGGTTGGGTTACTGGACATAGTTACATCGTTTATGGTCCGATGGCAAACGGCGCCACGTGCGTGATGTACGAAGGCGCTCCAGATACTCCAGAAAAGGATCGATTCTGGAAGATTGTCGAGCGGCACCGGGTCACGATTCTTTACACAGCCCCCACCGCCATTCGGGCATTTATGAAATGGGGTGCGGAGTATCCGGAACGGTGCGATTTATCCTCACTGAGGTTGCTTGGCTCGGTCGGCGAACCGATTAACCCCGAAGCGTGGATTTGGTACAACGAGGTTATCGGCCAGGGACGGTGTCCGGTGGTGGACACGTGGTGGCAAACTGAGACTGGCTCGATCCTTATCTCGCCTTTGCCAGGGTTGACGGCCACCAAGCCAGGTTCAGCCACTTTCCCCTTGCCAGGAATCTTGGCCTCTATCATGAGCGAAGATGGAAGGGAAATTTACAGCGAACATGCGCATGGTCATAAATTGCCGGTCGGGGGGATTTTGGCGATCTCTCATCCGTGGCCAAGCATGACCCGCGGTATATACGGTGACCCGGAAAGGTTCCAAAGCGTGTATTGGAATAGATTCGAGGAGCATTATTTCCCCGGGGATGGCGCCAAGGTCGACGAGGATGGCTACTTCTGGTTGCTGGGGCGCGTGGATGACATCATGCTCGTTGCCGGGCACAACATTTCGACCATGGAAGTGGAGTCCGCCCTGGTCGACCACCATGCGGTCGCGGAAGCGGCGGTAATCGGCAAGAACCACGAGTTGAAGGGACAGGCAATTGCGGCGTTTGTGATCCTCAAATCAGGATCGGACGTTAGTGCGGAAGAGTTGAAGTCTCACGTCGTGCAAAAGATCGGGGCCCTAGCGCGGCCGGATGACATCTTCATCTGCGCGGACCTGCCAAAAACTCGCTCGGGGAAGATTATGCGACGGTTGCTTCGCGACGTGGCAGAAGGCAGGGCGCTGGGAGATACCACGACCCTGGCGGACGCTTCGATTGTACGCGCACTCAAAGAGCAGTACGAGGATCAGGAAAGCTAGCCCTCGAACAGCTTGCGCAAATCATCTCCGTCCTGCTTACGGGTGGCAAGGGTGATCGAGTCTCCTGACAGCAGTGTGGTGGAGCCTCTAGGAACATAGCTTGCATTTCGCCGCTTGAGTAGGACGAGCAGCGCGGTTGTGGGCAATCCAAGGTTGACAACCATTTTGCCGTCCGCCCAAGAGCCCGGCATAACGTCGACGTCGATCAATTCGGTTCCCGCTTCGGGCAACGGCTCCCCTTTAACGGTTGGTACAACCACGCCGAGCCACTTCGCAACCAATGTCAGCGTTGTGCTCTGTAATAGCACCGAAACCAGAACCACGAAAAACACCAGATGGAACATCTCTTCAGACTTGGGAACGCCCGAGAGCAGGGGGAAGATGGCGAGAATGATTGGAACGGCTCCCCTCAGACCTCCCCACGCGATAAAGACTCTTTCTCGCCTACGCATTCGCGCCAAAAGTAGCGCGACATAGACGGCGATGGGTCGGGCGACCAGCACCAAAAATAGCGCCAGCAGGAGTCCCACGCCTGCCACTTGGAGCAACTTGCTGGGATAGCTCAATAGACCGAGCGTCAGGAACATGGCGATTTGCATTAGCCACGCGAGTCCGTCGTGGAACTGAATGAGGCTAAGCCGGTGGAGGAAGTTGCGCCTCCCCATAGTGAGGCCGCTGATATACACCGCCAGATAGCCATTTCCGCCAATCGTGTGGGAACCCCCGAAGGCGAGCAAAACCATCGCCATCGACATCGCCGGATAGAGGCCGTCGTACTCCAAACGAACATTGGACATCATCCAACGGGCGGCTTTACCGGTGATCCAGCCGACGAGCAAACCGAGCGCCATCTGGAGAACGAAGTTGCCGGCAAGAGCCCAACCGGAAACGTCCGGCTTCTGGAGAACCTCGATAAAAGTAATGGTAAGCAGGACCGCCGTCGGATCGTTTGTGCCCGACTCAAATTCCAAGAGCGGGATGAGCCTGCGCCGCAATTTGATCGATCGAGCGCGCAGGACGCTAAAAACTGCCGCCGCGTCGGTAGAGGAGACGACTGCACCCAACAGCAGCCCTTCATAAATTGAGAATTGGAGGACCGTTGTCGCGAATAAAGCAACTAGGCCACAGGTAATTGCAACTCCAAGCGTGGAGAGCGAAATGCCGCGCCACATAACCGGTCGAACGGCTTCCCAATCTGTATCCAGTCCACCCGAAAAAATGATGAAGGCAAGGGCCAGTTCGCCCAAGAGTTGGGCGAATTTGTAGTTTTCAAAATGCAGCCCTCCTGGTCCGTCGGAACCGGCAAGCATGCCGAGAACAATGAAGAGGACGAGGGCGGGAATCCCTAATTTCGCGCTGGCCTTACTGGCAAGAACGCTTCCCAGGAGGAAGATTCCAAAGAGCGCCAACGTCTGATTGAAATCTAATCCCCAAAGCATAAGTAATTCTGGCAGATCAAAAACGGTTGATCTTTTGAGAAACCGTTACACTGTCCGCATGGGTTCGGGAAGCAACCGGCGGCATCTGATATTTCTCGTCCACCTATGGTTGTGCATGCCGTTTGCCTTGTTTTGGTCGTTTGTGCCGGAGGTCCGAGTTCACTTAACTGAGACATCCTCACGGAACTTATTGATCTGTATAGGAGGGGTGTTCGCGTACCTGATTGCCCGGACGTATCTCGCCTTCCGGCCGCCGGCTTGGCTGCAATGGGATTTCGTCTACCCGCCGATCGATGTGGCCATCGTCAGCTTGTTTCTCTACACGGTCGACAGCAACCCATTGAGCAACATCGCTTTGCTCTATTTCTTGCCCATTGCTGAGGCTGCTCAGACTTTGAATTGGCGGTGGTCAGCCGCGGTGGCTCTCATGGTCATTGCGGGCTCGATTCTCGGTTCTATCCGAACCCCTGTGGAGCAATGGTCGCCGTTCAATGTCGTATTTCGGTTCTTCTTTCTCGCTATCATCAGCTCGCTTTTGACGATGCTGGCAAAGCATGCGGCGGATATTCGATCTCAACTTCGGGTCGAGGCGGATCGCAATCGCCTGGCCTTGGAGATGCACGATGGGCTACAAGGGAGCTTGATTACAGCCGCCAGCCAAATGGAATTAGTGCATCAGATTGCGGCGTCGGATTCAAAGCGAGCGGCGGAAGTCGCCTCCCAGAGTCGGGATACCGTCCGCAAAGCAACCGATGAATTGCGCTATCTGGTTCAGCGACTGCGGACGCGTGAACTTGTGGGAGGATTTGAGCCTGCCCTCCGTCAATACGCTAGCAACATCTGCGAGCGCAATCAACTCGAGCTGGAGTTTCGAGTCGAGGGTGAGCCCTATAAGTTAAGGGCGGATGTGGAAAACGCGTTGTTTCGGGTGGCTCAAGAAGCGCTTACCAACATCCTTCGCCATGCCCATGCAAGCGCCGTTCAAATCGATCTCGAGTTTGGAATGAAAGAAGTGAGTCTTGCAATTCAGGACAATGGATCAGGATTCACCGCACTTTCCAATCCGTTGGATCATGCAGGACTGGAGGGAATGCGCATGAGAGTGCAGGAGTGTGGGGGAATTTTCAAGCTTGGCTCAGATGAGGAAGGAACGCGCATCGAGGTCAGCGTCCCGAGGAAATAATGATGGATCAAAGAATTCGAGTGATGATTGCCGAGGACGATTCGCTGCTCCGAAACACGCTGGCGGAGTTGCTCAAACTCGACCCCGAGATCAATCTTATTTCGACCGTGCCAAATGGGGAGCAGGCCATTGCCGAAGCCCACGTTTTGCGGCCGCACGTCGCGTTGATGGATATTCAAATGCCAAAGCTCGATGGGATTTCCGCAACCCGAGCCCTCAAGGAGCAATTGCCTGACATCCAAGTGGTGATCCTGACCAAATTTGGCGACGACGAGAACGTGTTTGCGGCGATAAAAGCCGGCGCGATTGGTTATGTGCTGAAAGATTCAGGCTTGGATGACATCCGCGCGGCAATCCGATCGGCCTTTCACGGAGAAGGGGCAATGAATCCTGCTCTAGTGGCGCGGGTCCTGGGCGAGTTCAACCGGGTTCACCGCGCGGCCAACGAAACCCGGCAGGTTTTCCAAGAACTCTCTCGCCGAGAAATCGAAGTGCTGGAGTGTATTGCGGTGGGAATGAAAAACATGGCCATTGCGGACAAACTCTGCCTTTCGGAGAAGACCGTCAAAACCCATGTAACTTCTATTTTTAAGAAGCTCCATGTGAACGATCGAACTGAAGCCGCGCTTCTTGCCCACAAAAAGGGACTTACGCTCAATTAGGATTTATCGATTTTGGGCGCAGTTTGAGGAGTAATCGTCGGTCCAACGCACTGCGGCCCGTCTTTGGTCCACACCAACCGGTCCAATCTCAAAGACCGGCCGTTCTTGTTTTCTGCGTATCGAGGAGCAGCGGACGTGTCCCATGCGTGGTAAGCCATCCACCATTCTCCACTCGGCAAGTTGAAGACACACTGGTGTCCTGGGGAAATAGTTTCGCCCTCTTTGGTAGTAAGGACGGGTTTATCCGGCTTGGAGTAAGGTCCGAATAGACTCTTGGACTTGGCCGCCCACACTTGATACCGCGCGTCCTTCGCGGACGACTGAAACCAGCCGCTGCTATAAAACAGCCAGTAGTAACCATCCCTTTTGATCAAGGTCGGGGCATCCAGAATCCCCTGCTCAACTGGCCGATCGACCGTTAGAATAGGTTTGGCTTCCCCCTCGACTTTAAGCAGATCAGGAGCTAGGCGAACAATCTTGATGGCTCTTGGTGGGGCCTCGCGGATATACAAAAGAAACGGCCGACCATTCTCGATAAACAGGCTTCCGTCGATGGCTCCATTGTCGTCCGTCCCCGTGTTTTCAGATGTGCCCAGGACCAACTTCGCCGCAAATGTGAACGGACCTTCAGGCTTATCTGCGGTCGAAATCGCCAAATCCCGTTTGCCCGATTGCTTGTCTCGCGCTGAAAACAGCATGTGCCATTTGCCCTTCCAACGGTAAACCTCGGGCGCCCAGTATTGTCCATTCGACCATTCCGGTTTGGGCAGGGAGCCCAGGTGATTCCAATGGATGAGATCACGGGACTCCATAACCTGAAGTCCCGTACCGTAAGCCAAGAATCGATTCCCATCCTGCACGATAAACGGATCCGGGAAATTCTTTGCGAAAACCGGATTCTGAAAGGTCGATTGCTGAAGCAGACACGCGCTGCCGAGCAGGGCCGTAAGCATTGATCGGCTTTTACCTGATTCCGACGCTCGTGTCTATTTAGCTACCCGTTGCGCTTCCAGCATCCAGTGGTGTTTCTCGAGATCGAGTTCGATTT
The DNA here is from genome assembly GCA_035248525.1 of Fimbriimonadaceae bacterium. Taxonomy (GTDB): domain Bacteria; phylum Armatimonadota; class Fimbriimonadia; order Fimbriimonadales; family Fimbriimonadaceae; genus 55-13. The sequence continues at coordinate 19,168 of DATFHI010000278.1, forward strand.
GATGCAGAAGATCAGCGGTTGCCGTATCCACATCCTCGATTTCCTCCGTCCGACTCCGAATTAGCTCGACTGCGCGCCGGAGATTGAAGGACGCCAATCGAAGCACTTCGTCGTCGACAAGAAACCCTTCGGGGACATCATCCAACTCCGTGTTTTCTGCTGTCGCCTTTAGTCGACCATCGGCAGTGTGGCCAGTTGCGGTCAGGCGTTCCGCCACCGTGTCAATTGCGTCTTCGACGACTTCGTGAATCTCATCCAGATGCAAATGAAGCGGTCGGAAGTGAGGTCCGACGACGTTCCAATGAAGCTGTTTTACAATTCTTCCCAGCGCAATTAGGTCGAAAAGAATGGGCTGAAGCGTATTCCGATTCGTTTCGCGTTGGCTTCCGTCGACGACGGCAAGTGACGAT
>DATFHI010000279.1:0-17210 GCA_035248525.1 Fimbriimonadaceae bacterium
ATGGTGGATTCGTCGAAACTCCACTGCCCACCCGGCGGAAGGAAAGACCGCCTCACCTTTTCCTTACTTTATCCTTGGCTTCATCGCTGCCTCGATGCTTCGGACTTACATTCCGGTAATTGGGGAGCAAGCAACGAATATCAAGACCATCGCTTCGATCGGCTTGGCGGTCGCCCTTTATCTGATCGGGTCTGGGATCACGAGGAAAACGTTGCAGCAAGTAGGGGTCAAGCCCCTGGTGCAGGGAGTGACGCTGTGGCTTTTCATCAGTGTTGCCGCTTTCCTTGCAGTTAGAACTATATAATTCTAGCAATCGCAGCTAGAATCAACCTACGAAGTGCTGCTAGGTTCCCGGTTGGTTGCTTAAATGGTTTTACTCGCAATTTCCATCTTGATCGGACAGGCGGTGAAACGACCGGACATGCGTCCAAAATGGGCGGGGCAGCCAACAAATTCTGTGGTTAGTTCCGGCTGGCAAACGGAAGCGAGAAGGGCCGATGCTGAGATTCAGACGCTCAGGTCGTCTAGCCAGCAGAGGCGCGCCGAAGTTTTTCGCACCTTGCAGTCGGAAATGCGACGCCAAATGTACAGCCCTAATATGAAGGTCGATCCGAAACTTGTCTATCGGGGAGCCCGGCTCAGCCTGGCTTTTCACCCAGAGACCAAGTCGAAAGAATCCGTTTTTGAATATGCGTGCGACTACTTTCCAGGTTCACGGGATCCAGAATTCAGGAGGGCGGTTGTTTTGGTGCTTTAAGTGGAGTCCGGGATATTGGCCAAGGTTGGGCAGGGAGCTGTTGTCGATTTTTCCGAATGACAAGGCCCTGCAACAGGCATTCACAATCGACGCTCATCACGGGAGCTTGGACATCCCTGAATTGGACAAGGCGGCAAAATTGTACAAGTCGAATCTGGCCTTTGGATCGGAAAAATTTAAGCAAGAGGCTTTTTGGGGTGCGATCTATCTCCACAGATATTTCAAATCAAAGTTGAAATCGGATTTGGATTCCGCGATTTTGCACCTGAGTGCTCACGTGAAACTGAATCCACAGAGGGAAAAGAGCGAAATCAGCCGAGGTTGGATCGAGGTGCTCACCAAGCTGCGGGCGGAGGGAAAGTACAAGGCTGGTTAGGGCAGGTCGAGGCGTAAATTGCATTTTATTCATGATCCTGAGTTGCGCCCAAGTTCGGGCTAAGACCCAGAATTATCCGCTATGGACAAAGGAGCCCACAGCACCCAAGGTCTCTGCAGAGTGGAGATCGGAAAAGGACAACGTGGATGCGGATGTGGCGCGTTTGAGGAAGCTCCCTAAGGAGAGACGTAAAGTTGAGTTTATGGCGCTTCTGGCAAAGATCAAAGTGCAACAAAGGTCGCATTCGATGCAAATCGATCCGAAGCTCGTATACCGAGCTGCTCGGTTTGGACACGCATTCGATGAGCTGGAACTGCGAGAAAAACCTGAAATTCCTGTTTTTGAATATGCATGCGGGTATCCGCCTGGTTCACCCGATCCAGAATTTAGACGCGCAGTTTATGTTTATTGGTGCTTTGATTTCAGTCCAGGGTATTGGCCCGGTATGGGCCGGGCTCTGTTAAACGTCTTTCCAGAAGACAAAGAGCTGAAAGAGGCTTTTATTAAAAATGCTAGATCGGGTGGTCTTGCACATGATGATCTCATACTTGCGGAACGAATCTTCGACCAATGGTTATCCACAAGCCGAAGCACTTATGTATAAAGCTGCCTTCTACATTAGAAGATTCGGTTGGAAGCTGTTGAAGTCTGATATGGACAAGGTGATTGCGTACTACGCACAGGTCCTAAAAACTGAGCAGGACAAGACGACGGAAAGATGGAAAATCGCCAAGTCGTGGCAAGATGCTTTGGTGAAAGGAAGGGCTGCGGGCAAGTACAAGCCAGGCTAATGGCCGAGGTGCCAGAATAGACGCATGGCAAGGATGATCGTCGACGAAGCGGAAGCGCTGCTCGACAAGGAGATCAAGGTCCTGGACAAGGGCTTTGTACGGTTGGTGGACTATATGGGCGGAGACCAGCGAATCGTGCAGTCGGCCCGAGTCAGCTATGGCGCCGGAACCAAGACTTACCGCCAGGATCGGGGACTCATCCATTACTTGATGAAGAACTGGCACACCAGCCCGTTTGAACAAGTCCAACTCACTTTTCACACCAAGATGCCGATCTTCGTCGCCCGACAGTGGGTGCGGCATCGGACCGCCAGATTGAACGAGATTTCCGGTCGCTACTCGGTCATGAAAGACGAATTTTACGTGCCGGAGCCGCAGCACGTGTGCTACCAAAGCGAATCTAACAAACAGGGCCGGAGCGAGGCGTTGCCGGAGTGGGAAGCCAGGCAGGTTATCGATGCCATGGAGTCCGAGCAGCGGCAGATGTATCAGAACTATGAATCGCTTTTGGAGAAGAATGTTGCCCGGGAATTGGCGAGAGCAAACCTGCCGAATTCACTTTACACGGAATGGTATTGGCAGATCGATTTGCACAACCTGTTTCACTTCCTGAGGCTTCGAATGGATCCCCATGCGCAGTACGAAATCCGGGTGTACGCAGAGGCGATGGCGGAGTGCGCAAAAGCGGTGGCGCCGATGGCGTATGAGGCGTTTGAGGAGCACATTTTAGGGTCGGTGAGCTTCTCCCGAGCGGAGTGCGAAGCGCTCGCGCAATTGCTGTCGGGCAAGAAGCATGGCCTCGAAGGGCGTTCGCAGGTTGCATTTGAGGCCAAAGTGGCCAAGTTAAAGGCGGCCGTACCGGCGGAAACTCCCGAAGAGCCGACCCTTCCAATGGCGTGAAACTGGCGTTCCTGGCCGGGTTTGTGGGACTTGGACTTCTAGGCTTGGTTCTGGGACAAAACCCGTTTGGATATGCCACCTTGCTTCTTGCATTGGGATCAGGAATGGGGGCCGTTATTTGGTGGATTTGCGGCTTGTTTCCTCGCGATCCGTACAGCTTGAAGTCGCTTGAGCGGATCGACCGGGAAGAGCGGCGTCGGGAGATCGAGGAGCAATTGGAGTCGATCGACTCGGCGGGGAACGCGATTTGCATACAGTGCGGCAATCATTTCGATCCCATGCTGATCCATTGTCCGAACTGTGGACGGTCGATTTATGGGTGACGATTTGCGGGTAGCCACGCTCAACGTGCGCCACGGATTGGCGGATGACGGAGCCAATTCTTGGAGCTTTCGCCAGGCTGAGGCATTGAACTTCCTTCGCTCCTTGGAAGCGGACGTGCTCCTGATCCAAGAGGCATTGGATTTCCAGGTCGATGCTTTGCGGGAGCAATTTGCGGGCTGGCAGGACTTTGGAGTTGGACGGATCGATGGAAAGCGAGATGGCGAGTTCGCTCTCATTCTGGTGCGACCCGAAATGAAAGTCGAAGATTCAGGGAATTTCTGGTTCTCGGAGACCCCGGATGTTCCCGGCTCTATGGCTTGGGAGACGGCATGCGAGCGAATCTGCACTTGGGTGCAATTGGATGGACTCAAAATCTACAACCTCCATCTGGATCACGAGTCGGCGTGGGCTCGCGATGAATCCGTTCGCCTCTTGCTCAGCCGTATTGGAGAAGCTCCGACGCCGACGATTGTTGGCGGAGATTTCAACTGCTTGCCCGATAGTTCTCCAATTCAAACGATGCTGTTAGCGGGTTTTGCGGAAGCAGGATTGGACACCGATTCGACCTTTCACGGCTGGGGCTTAGTAGATGGCGGCAAGATCGACTATCTATTCGCGAGGAATCTGCGGACCACAAGCTATCAGCGACAAGAGGCATGGTTCGAGGGTCTATGGATCAGTGATCACCATGCGGTCATCGCGGAATTTCAGTCGAATAATCCACAGTAACCATAGGAAGGTAAAACAGCGGAGGAACGCAACTTTGTCCCAGGATTTGGGCGTACGGAATTGAAATGAAGACTCGACTAATTTGGATTGGAGTGGGATTGGCGGTAGCCGCGCTTTCCCAAACAGCTGATCCTGAGGTCGAAAAGCTTCTCGCCAAGATGCGACAGGTCTACAGCTCGGCAAAGACCGCCCACATCGTTGTAAAAACCACCGCTCCCCGATTCGGCAACCAGGCGGTTACTACCGACGTGACCTATATGAAAGATCGAAAGATCTATGCCAAGGTCACTGGTCCAACCAAGCGAATCTTCATCAGCGACGGCAAAAGAATCTCCTTCGACGATCTCTCCGGGAACACCATGCAATCCAATTTCGATTTGGATGCCATCCCCATTCCCGTGAACCTGGAGGTGATGAGTTTTTGGGATTGGAAACGCCAACTCTCGACCTCTCCGGGATCAAATATGGAGACCAGCAAATTTAAACTTAAGCTGAACGTACCTTGGAACGGTAAGAAGTGGACCTTGCTGCAAGAAACCGCGTACGGACAGGGCGTTTATGCGGATTACTACATCGACCCTAAGACATCGCTCATTTACCGAGTATGCGTCTACGATCTTCAGAAATCTCAGTTGCGCACGGAGACCAACGTCGTAAAACTTGAACGTGACGTCAAGGTAAATCCCGCGCTTTTCAAGGTGAAGGCGCTGGTCCGCGAACTGCCAAAGATCAAGTTTTAAGCGGTCGGAGAGATTGCATCGCCTTTTCTACAATTGGCTGGAATTTGTCGGCGTCTGAAGCGAGGCAAGTGAACGTGATCGTAACGTCTTGGTCGTCGATGCTGACTACATAGCCGTTGCTGAACGAGGTGTAGGAGCCTTGGGGTCCGTCGATCTGCAATTCCATCTGGCTTAGGATCGCTTTGCCCGCGGGTAAATCGACCATTTTAAGACCTACCACGCGGCCTCCGGGAGGGAGCTTGGATTCTAGATTCCCCTTTTCGGAATCCAGTTGGGATTGATTGGCTGGCTTGTTTTGCCGGGGTTGCACACTGACGTTTACATTGTTTGCGAATTTAGTCACGTCGCGGATGTCAAACGCCCAGAACACAAATTGAGTCTGTTGCTTGGCTTGCTGGAGCACCATCCCAGCGGTGGGATTGGTGGCGCTCACCTTTTCAATCGTTGTTTGGGCGTCGGGTGACTCGGGATCGAAGGCAACGTACGAACCTGGAAGGTTGATCGTAAACTTCGCCCTCGCTGATTCGGCTCGTATCCAGCCTGTTTCCAAATTCGCGGCTGGCGCATCGTGGAGTTGGGTTGCGTCCACCGAACCGCGCATCGAGCGACCGACTACAAAGTAAGCAACTGCGGCAGAAATTATCGCCACGACAATTCCGATCACCTTTTGTCCCATCCCCTTTATTCTAAATGGAATCGCTAAAATAAGGAATGGCCCGCACGGATGCGCCCCTCGCCAAACCTCCTGCATTAAAACCCGGGGATCAGATTCGCGTCGTTACCCCGGCATCCCCGCTAACCCGTGAAAAGGTCGAGTTCACCCACGCCTTGTTGGAGCGGGAAGGATACAAACTCACTTACGGAAAGCATTGTTTCGATGCGGATCATCACCTCGCTGGGGCAGATAGAGATCGAGCGTCGGATCTTATGGAAGCATTTTTGGATCCAGAGGTGGCTGCAATTCTGTGTTCGAGAGGTGGATATGGGTGCGCACGACTCTTCCCCTACATCGATCTCGACGCCATGGCGTCCTCTAGAAAGCTATTTGCGGGGTTCAGCGACATTACCACTCTCCATGCGCCGTTAAATCGTCGCGGCTTGCCGACACTTCATGCGCCGATGGCGCTCACTTTAACCAATCCCCGAGAGCCGTGGGTTTACGAGTCCTTCAAGAATGCTTTAAAGGGTCTCAATCCCATCCCTGCTGAAGCGCCGCGCGGACAAACATTAACCGCCGGCATTGCGAAAGGGAAGGTTGTGGGTGGTTGCCTTTGCCTGGTTTGCGATACGATCGGCACCCCGGAAGAGATTGAATTGGAAGGATGTATTTTGATCTTGGAGGACGTAGACGAGAGCCCGCATCGGGTCGATGCCATGCTCACCCACTTGGTCAATACCGGCAAGATTCAACTTTCTGCGGGAATTGTAGTGGGGGAGATGACGCGCAGCGACGAAAGAGTGGACGAAGGGATTGGCGGTAAACCTTGGCGTGAAATTGTGAAGGACAGACTGGGGGGGTTGGGAGTACCCGTAATGGTGGACTTTCCCTTCGGACACAACCGAAATATGCTCACCCTCCCGCTGGGGGTCCTGGCTGAAATGGACGCTGGAGCCGGCACTCTGACTTACTTGGAGTCCCATTGCGAATGAAGGGAATCTGGATTCTCTGCGGTTTGATCCTTGCCGGTCAGGCTCACGGCCAGGTGTGGGAGAAAACCATCGTTCCTGGGCTCACTTACCGGATGGAAGTGGACCGCAACGTCCCGAGAATCGTCCACGCCGTGAGATTCAGTTTTGGCGCTCCGGGCCTCAAGTTGAAGAGTGAATTGGGGGGAGGGACCGTCATCGAAGAAAACGCTACCAAGGGTCGCGAGACAATTTCGGAGATGGCCTCCCGGACAGATTCCCTGGTTGCAATTAACGCCGATTTCTTTCCCTTCACGGGCGATCCTCTCGGTCTCATGGTGAAAGACGGGCAAGTGGTCAGCGCGAGTAATAACCGGGCAGTTTTCGGTTGGGGTGATCAATTCGCGGAGATGGGATTGATCGATTTCGACGCCAAGATGTTGGTCGACGGTCGGGAAATCCCCTTGAAGGGAATCAATCAAGAGTGTCCACTGAACGGCATAGTTCTCAACACTGAAGTCGCTTCGATCGCCGTGGCCAAGCTTCCAAATGTCCATGCGATTTTCAAGATGGACTCTACCGAGTGGAGTCCGAATGGAGAATGGAGCGGAACATTCGTTAGCTTGTACGCGGATGCAGACAAGATGCCGATTCAGCCTGGAAATGCGGTAGTTACGGCAAATGGAATCAAGGCGGAATTGCTCAAGTCTCTGGTTCCCGGGCAGAGAGCGAGCTTCAGTTTTAGGGCGGTGGGCTTTGATTGGGCCAAGGTTAACCAAGCGGTCGGAGGCGGACCGTTCCTGGTTCGAAACGGAGTAATTTCGGTCGACGCAACTCGTGAGAAGTTTAATAAAGACTTTACCGAGAAGCGTCATCCCCGAACTGCGGTTGGCATGACCAAAGATGGCGACCTATGGTTCGTCGTGATCGATGGCCGGCAAAAGATGTCCGATGGCGCGACGCTCGAAGAAACCGCAAGGGTCATGCTTGATCTCGGTTGCACCGATGCAATGAACCTCGACGGTGGAGGCTCTTCGGCGCTAAATATTCTCGGCTTAACCGTCAATCGTCCAAGCGAAGGGAAAGAGCGTCCGGTAGCCAATGGAGTTGTGCTTCTTGGACCAAAACCTGAGCCAAATCACGCCCTACTTAAGATATCCGGTCCTGAAACGCTCAACCTGGGGACGGGCAAGACTCTGCAAGTCGTCGACGAAAAAGGAATTGACGTTCCTAATTCGGATGTAGTTTGGTCAGCCTCGGGCGGCGCGTGGATCGACCAGGGTGGACTCGTGCGGCCTTTCGAGAAAGGCAAGGTGGAGGTCGCGGCGATGGTCCGTGGCCAAGTTTTACGGACGACGTTCGTGATCGAAGAGGCCCTTCCGCCCGCAAAACCTCGGACGCCGGCCAAAACCTCCCGTTCCAAAAAGGGCCGGGGAGGTTAGGCGCTCGGCCCGATGATCATCGCGTTTAACAGCAGCTTATAAAGGCCATGCCATTGAGCGCGATCGGTCGGATCTTCGAAGAAAAGCACTACTCGTCCCCGGCCAGCCGATGCATCGTGGAGCCAGGCGGCTCCCGTCAAATCTTTTTCAGTAGTGTCCCAACTCCAACCGCTCAGTAGTTTTTTCACCTTCGCGTCATCCGAGAGTTGCAGCACGCTGCCGGATTTTGGCGCTCGGTAAAAGCTCGAGCCCGCTAGCGGAACGGCGATTGTGATTGGTTTTCCAACCGCGGATGGATAGCCGTAACTCAAGAAGCTGGTTGGATCGAGTTTGCCTTTGAACAAGGAGCCTGGCATGTCTGGATCAATTTCGAATGACTCGAGGTTGGCGAAGTTCCCAGAGCCAATTGCCCAGGAAGGATTGCCCAAAGAGACCGCGCATCCCCCCGATCTCACCCAGTCACCGAAGCGACCCGAGCTCGTTGCACCCGGGCCAGTCAAAACGACCGTGGAAAATCGGTCCAAATTTCCCGACAACGCGGAGGTATTCAGCGGAGTGAAAGGAAGCTTGAATTCGCGCTCCATGAGGTACCAAATCGGACCGCCACTCAGGTTGCCCGTGTTTCCCATGACAATGCCAATATTCGGCTTGCGCAATTGAATGATCGAGCCGCTTCCAGGTCCTTCTCTGCCTTCGTCCGGATAACCGGACTTCAATGATTTGAGTCGCAAGTTGGTATCTGCCGCTAAGGCCTTAAGCTTCGGGCCAAAGCCATCGTCGTTTCGGGAAGCAAGGAACAGGAATGTGCCGCGGGAAATCTCATCTCCGCCAACCTTCATCGGGCGACGGTTCATGGAGACGCGGAAACCGTTCATTAACGCCTTTGTGGCAAAGAGGATGTCGTCCTGATCGGTGTAGGGCAGGTAATACCCAACGGGCGACTCTTCCACCGGACCCCATTTGATTGCCATGGATTTGGAAGAATCGACGCTGGGCGCAGATTCGCACCAGTAAGCCGGCAAATCGTATGCGTAGATTTGACACCAAGCGGTCGCGTCGTAGAACTCGTATGAATCTATCTCTGATTCGCCCTTGCCATCCTTACGTACTTTGGCGAGCTGCTTTTGACGCTCAATGAATTCGGGTTCGAAATCCGAGCCGGGCTCGAGCCAAGCCTTTGCTAGATTCCCCATCGGTTGGGCTATGTCGATTACCAGTGAACCAGCGGGGAATCTCTGTTGCCCTACGCTTTCGCTCCAATAGTCGTGGGCATCGGGTTGAGTCCATGCCTCGCCGGCAATCGTGTATCGGATACCCGTTCGACCCAAATGGTCCGCGAACCGGCTTATGGTTCGGGGATCGGTTGGCGGCACCACTACTCTCCTAAATTTTCCGGCAAATTCGCCCGTCGCCGCCTTGCGCTTGTATTCGGCGAAGGAGTCGATGAGCGCCTTTCGGTTCGCTGCCGCCGACTCAATTACTGCCAACGCAGATGTGAAATGCTTGGCCGCGCCATCTCTGAGAGTGAGGATCGTATCGTCGGATCGGGTAGTTGCAAGAACCCGCCCACCATCCGTTTCCTGAGTCATTCCAATCGCGCCCATGAGGGTGGAATGGGTGTCCAGATAGCACACATTGTAAAAATCGAATTCATTCCGGATGAAGTAAGACCAACCGTTCTGGTCGAACGATTTCGCGGTTGCGCGGCCGAGGATATCCGTCCACTTGTTGTAGCGGTTCCGATCGACGTTGACGTTCACCGATTGCTGAACGGGAGGAAAGAAGTACGACTCCACCTGGCCGTGCTGATCGAGGTAAATCTGCGGCATCCACTGAAGAAACAAGGCGACTTCTTGACGTGTTTCGGCTTGGGACATCGCGACCCGATCCCGATTCATGTCGAAGCGATAGTGGTTGGCCCGGCCATAGAATGCGCTAGGCAGGCTGGAATCGTATGAGCCGCGATCGGCGCCATTGGGGAGACTATTGTAGGCGACAACATAGCGCTCGTGCCCGTCCGGGTTGTAGCTGGGATTGACGAGGACCACGGTGTTGGCAAGGAGATCGGTTATCAGCTTGTTGCGCGACGAAGCCAGGTTGTAAAGAAGCGCCATTCCCGATTCAAAGGAAGCAGTTTCATCTCCATGGATGCACTCGTTGACCCAAACGATCGCGGGATTTGCTCCGACCTGTCCCGCTGAGTTTCCGGAATTGTCCGGGTTGGCCAGGGCCAAGTTGTTTTTTCTAATCTGCTCCAAGCGCTTGATGTTTTCCGGCGACGAAACGGCAAAGACTCGAAGGGGGCGACCCTCCGTGCTCTTTCCGTAGTCGATCTCCACGACTCGCGATTTTGCTCCGTTCGCGATGGCGAGTACCGTTCGCTCCATGTCCCGATAAACGGTGTGCTTCGAGCACAGGGCGTAGCCCAGCGTTTGTTCCGGGTTGGGGACTTGGGGATCATAGGGTCCGTTGCTGAAAAAGCTGAACCGTGGCGGAGCAACGACCAGCAGCCCAAAGAGCGCGACAGGGAGCATGGGAGCATTATAGCGAAGGCCCAGGACTTGAATTGCGGTCCGGAACCCACCGCCATTGGAAATCGGTTTTGACGTATTACAAAGAGAAGAAAAAATGAAGAAGACAGCTTACGTTTTCATAGTGCTGGCTGCTTTTGTCGGCGTTTTTGGCGCGCTTCAAGCGGATAAATGGCTGACAAAGCGGTTGGATTCCTCGCCAATTTCCTATCGCCAAGGGGCGGTGGTTCAGCCAATTCAATATTCCGGCGCGGTCGCGTCACCCCAGGACTTTAGGGCGGCGGCGAAGAAGGTCATGCCGAGTGTCGTTGCGATCGATCGGTACGAGCGAGTCGCGGACATGTTCGGTTACGATCGCGGCATTCAGGAAACCGGATCGGGCTCAGGCGTCATTTTGAGCGACACTGGGATTATCGTGACGAACAATCACGTGGTCGCGGATCAGCGAACTGGTCGCGCGGTGGAGAAAGTTAAAGTTCGACTCAGCGACAAGCGCACGTTCGACGCGAAGGTTTTGGGCACCGACCCTCGGTCGGACCTCGCGGTTATCAAGATCGAAGCGAGCAACCTTACGCCAGTTGAAATGGGCGACAGTTCGCAGCTTGAAGTTGGCCAGTGGGTGCTCGCAATTGGTAACCCGATGGGATTCGACAACACGGTCAGCGCCGGCGTGGTTAGCTCCCTTAAGCGCGACCTTCCGATCGGCGAAAGTGGACTCGTAAATGCCATCCAAACGGATGCGGCGATCAACCCTGGAAACTCGGGCGGCGCGCTTACCGATGCCAACGGCCGACTGGTTGGCGTGAACTCAGCGATCGCCAGCACGACCGGCGGTAGCGTAGGTATCGGATTTGCGATTCCCATCGACCGCGTTCAGGAAGTTGTAAACGACATCGTGAAGATGGGCCATGCCCGCTATGCCGGACTGGGAATCTCCTACGTACCGGGACAGGCTTTGCTCTACCCGCGGAATCGCGAGATTATCGCCCAGCAAACCGGGGCTTCCAACATTCCTAACCAGGGAATCGTGGTCAACGATGTAGAGGCAAATGGTCCCGCGGCGCAAGCTGGAATCAAAGCGATGGATATTCTATTGGAGATCGACGGTACCCCCATCGAAGGGTCATTCACGCTGAATAAGGTTCTGACTCCCAAGAAGCCTGGCGACAAGGTTCAAATCAAGTATTGGTCCAAGGGAAAAACCGAGACAACGACGCTCACCCTTCAAGAGATCAATCCGATGAAGAATCCGTGAAAATAGGCTTATGGCTGCGCCGGATAGTTTAAATCTGGCGTCCTAAATCAATGAGGGACCCGGGATCCCGGGTCCCATTTGACAACAAAATATGTCTCCCTACTCTGACGGCTTGCTGCAGTTTCTAGATGTCCTTCCAGCAGTCGTTCGCGAAAGACTGGAACGCGGCGACAATCTGGATTCCTTGATCGAAGTTGTGCTTGATTACGGACGCCCGGCCGAAGCTCGCTTCCGAGATCGCGTCGAGCGCATGAATGACGTCATTGTGTCCGAGCACGACATCGATTTCACCCAGAAATCCATTGGCGATTTTGGTAGCGACAACCGAGCCGGAATCGAACGAACTCTGCACCGTATTTCAGCCATTCGAAACCGCCACGGCAAAGTCATCGGCCTCACCTGCCGCGTTGGGCGAGCTCTGGAAGGGACGATCGACATTATCGACGACATCGTTCGCTCCGGCCAGTCCATCCTTCTGCTTGGTAAGCCCGGCGTGGGCAAGACCACTAAGCTCCGAGAAATTGCCCGTGTATTGGCGGATGAAGTGGAGAAGCGGGTGGTTATCGTCGACACATCCAATGAAATTGCTGGCGACGGCGACGTACCGCATCCCGGCATCGGCGCCGCCCGTCGCATGCAGGTTCGAGTCGCGGCCGAGCAGCATGGAGTGATGATCGAAGCGGTGGAAAACCACATGCCTGAGGTCATCGTGATCGATGAGATTGGAAATGAAGCCGAAGCGGCTGCCGCTCGCACCATTGCCGAGCGCGGAGTTCAATTAGTTGGAACCGCCCATGGCCAGACTCTTGAGAATTTGATGCTCAACCCCACCCTCGCGGATCTGATTGGTGGCATTCAGGCCGTCACGCTATCGGATGCGGAAGCCCAGCGCCGAGGAACGCAAAAGACGGTGCTGGAGCGCAAAGCGCCTCCAACTTTCGACGTGGTCGTCGAGCTGTTGGATTACGACCGCCTGGCGATCCACCATAACGTTCAGAAGACCGTGGACATGATCCTGCGCGGACTGCCGCCTCGACCAGAGATTCGGGTGCGAACCGGCGCGGGCATGGAAGTCGTGCAAAAAGAGCAGACCACGGACGTCGAGGAGCCTGGGTTCAACCAGAGATTCCCCGCGCTTGCCCGTAGTGAATCCGCCGCGCGTCCCACTTCTCCTCCAAAATCGACGGCCCCGCCTTCTCATGAGGTCGGTCCGCTTATTCGCATTTTCCCGTATGGAATTGCGCGGACGAGACTGGAAAGAGCGATCCGAGAGAAGCGAGCGCCGGCGTATGTAACGAACGACGTAAACCAGGCCGACGCAGTAATGGCGATCCGATCCACCGTTCAAGCCAAACCCAAGCGACTTCGCGACCTTTCCGGCAAACCCATCAACACCGTAGTGGTCAAGTCCAACACCTTTACGCAAATTGCAGGCGCGTTGGATGAGATCGTCAAGCAGGCGACGGAAGGGCCGGACTACGAAGCGAAGGCGCTGGAGGAAGCACAAAACGGCATTGAAAATGTGCTCCAGAACGGAAAGCCATTTGAGCTATCTCCCGCTCCGGCAACTATCCGGAAGATGCAGCATCAGATGGCGGAAGCGCGCCGATTGGCAAGTGAAAGTGTGGGAGACGATCCAAACCGTCGGTTACGAATCTTGCCGACTCGCTTGCCTTAGAGCGCGCTATTTTGGAATTCGTTCAAGCGCATTGGCGAGGAATTCGCTTGCGTTTTGACCATGCCATTGCACGTGGCCAAACTCGAACTTCAGGCTCTCGAGGGCTGCCCTTAGGGAGTTGGAGTCAGTCGCCTCCAGTATTTGTGGGCCAATAATCTGTCGAACTCGGTCTGCCGATTGGAGCAGGTCGTGGATGTCAACGGCGATTCCGGCGACGGTTTCTGACTCGTATCCCGCCTCTAAAACTTTGTCCTGAACGCCTTCACCCAGTTGCCAGAACTCCGGCTCCATCGGGTCGATACTGCCCTCGTTTGGATCGGGGCCGATCACTTAAGCCGCCTCTTCCGCTTCGGCTAACTTGCGGGCTTGTTCATCCTGAACCAGCGCGTCGATCATCGCTTGGATATCTCCGTCCATGAAGGTGATCATGTTGTGGGCTTGGAAGCCAATGCGGTGGTCGGTGATGCGGCTCTGGGGAAAGTTGTAGGTTCGGATCTTTTCGCTGCGATCCCCGGTTCCAATTTGGCCTTTCCTGAGCCCGGAGCGTTCTGTAGCAAGGCGCTCCTGTTCGAGCTGATAAATCTTCGCGCGGAGGACCGCCATCGCCTTGAGCTTGTTTTGAGCTTGGCTGCGCTCATCCTGACAAGTGACCACCGTTCCCGTTGGCTTGTGAATGATGCGAATAGCGGTTTCGTTCTTCTGCATGTGCTGGCCGCCCGCAGATGAACTGCAAAAAGTGCTGATTTCCAGATCGTCCGCCTTGATGTCCACATCCACTTCTTCCGCCTCCGGAAGCACCGCCACGGTAACAGTGGAAGTATGGATTCGACCTTGGCTTTCAGTCGCGGGTACGCGCTGTACACGGTGAACGCCACTCTCATGCTTCAGTTGGCTGTAGGCGCCCTGCTCGTCGATGTTGAAGACGGCTCGCGAGACACCACCGATGCCGCTCTCTTCCATTTCCACGATCTCAGTCTTCCAACGCCGCCGCTCACAGTATCGAAGGTACATCCGCATCAACTCTCCGGCAAATAGGGCGGCTTCATCGCCCCCGGCCGCGGGTCGAATTTCAATGATGACGGGCTTGTCATCCAAAGGATCTTTGGGGACGAGCATGCCCTTGAGCGTTTCCTCGAGCCTTTCGATTTTGATCCGAAGAGGCTCGATCTCAGCCGCCGCAAGTTCCTTCATCTCCGGGTCGCTCAACATCTCCTGAGCTTCGCTGAGTTCATTGAGAGCCTTCTGGTACTCCCGGATGGCGGTGACGATCGGCTCCAACTCGGCCCGGAGCTTGCCCAGACGTTGCATCTCCTTTGGCTGAGTGACGATGTTGGGATCGTTGAAATCCGCTTCAACGGATTCAAATCGCTTTTCTATTTCTTGAAGCTTCTCAAGCATTTTTTGGTTAGGATTTCAATGTGGGAAACATGGTGGCGGATGGATAGGAAAATCATGCCGACGCCAAACGCTAGGTAGAAAAAATTGGGCAGCGCTTGGCTGCATTCGCCGCTAATAGTCGGCGGAGAAGATTGCGCGAATGGGCAGATTTTTCATTGAATTCTGATGGGGCGGATAATGGGTCTCGAACCCACGACCTCCTCTTCCACAGAGAGGCGCTCTAACCCCTGAGCTATATCCGCCAGGCTCGAAAAAGTATACCTTTGAACTCAAAAAGTCCCGATTCGAATCAGAGTCTGTCGCGGATTGCCTGCATCAGATCTGCGTGCCGGTCGGGATCGAATGCGGCTTGCGGATCGCCGCGCAGCTCTGCAGGGATCTGCATAGGCGGCGATGTCCGATAGGCGTCCTTTTCCCAATGGTATCGGGGAAAGATATGCGCGTGGAGAAAGGGGTCGAGATTCCCGTAGATGGAGTAATTGATCCGCAGGCAATTCGTCGCCTCGATCACCGCATCGCCCAATTTCGCCATATCCTCCAAGAATTGAAGCCGATCATCGCCCTGGAGATCGTTTAGTTTCTCGACCTTTGGATAGGCGAGAAGCAGGCAATAACCGGGTAGAAATTGCGAATCTCCCATCACCGCGAATCCACTTGGAAGCCGCGCAATCAGGGCAGGATTCTGGCCGTTCTCAAGTTCGTCCAGTCGCTCTTGTGGCGTCATGCGGTTAGGCTACTCCGATTTCGAAATAGCCAGTTTGACCGCCTTGATGTCTTTGAGCCACGCCACAACGATGTAGCTGATGATCACCAGCAGGAACCAGGAGGTGATTTTGGATTCATGAACCATGCTCCATGTCGCTCGCTGCTGGGGGTACTGCCAAGCGCCTAGAAAGGTCGCAATGTTCTCCGCGACCCAGATGAAGAGTCCGATCAGCAAAAACGCTAACGATAGGGGCAACCAGTAGCGTGTTCCTTGAACGGTGAATGTGCATCGGGTTCGGGTGTAGATGGCAAGAACGGCTAACATCAGCGGCCAGCGGATATCTGGAAGATAGTGGTGGGTAAAGAAATTCAGATAGATGGATCCGGCCAAGCCCAGAGCCAACCATCCCGGCGGCAAGGGACGCATAGAGAGGTCGAATCGGCGCCAAGCCTGCGTGATGTAGCTTGCCACCGCCGCATACATGAATCCTGAATAGAGAGGGACTCCGGCGATTTTGAGATAGCCCGCTTCCGGATAAGTCCACGAGCCGTGATGGACTTTGTAGATTTCCAACCCGAGGCCAATCAAGTGGAAAAGGGAAACGACTTTAAGTTCGTCTTTGGTCTCCAAACCCGAGCGCACCATAAGCCATTGAACGGCGACGCAGAGGAGGAGAATCAGATCGTACCGAGGAACGCCAGGAATTGCGACCTGCCGCGTGAAAGCAAGAATCAGGAAAACGGAAATTCCAAAGATCGAGCTGAGCGCCTGTAGCCAAATGAAAGTGCCGAAATCGCGGATGAGTCGGGCGACGGGGGTTCGCTCGAGCATTGCGATTTTGGCGGGCATGTCTGAAGCAACCCCGACAAGATAGCGTCCAGTTCCGCGAAATTCTGGTTGGTAAACATGCCGTTTTAGGTTCGCTGAAACCAAACCTAAAGTAGATTGCCAGGTTTCGGCCCTAATGCCCGCAATATTGCCTGCCAACAACTGATGGTGGGATGAACCGTGGAATCTACACCACAAGTTTGGGAATGACCGGCCTGCAACGGGCGATGGACGTTACCGCCAACAACTTGGCGAACTCCTCCACCGTTGGTTTCAAGCGAGACGGTCTGATTTTCCAAGACACACTCCAGCGGAAGATGTACGCCAATGGCGGTATCGGCCAAGAGGTCGGAGTGCTTGGAGCAGGGGCCGACGCGGTTCGAGAGTTTACGGTCAAGGAAGTCGGAGCGCTCACGGAAACGGGCAATCCACTGGATATGGCCATCCGTACGCCGGAAGGAATGTTCGGGTTGAAAGTCGGTAACGAAGTCCGCTACACCCGGGACGGCGCGTTCGCGCTGGACGCAGAGAGACGACTGGTTACGAAGTCCGGTTTTCCTGTTCTGGATAAATCCGGGGCTGAGATTGTGGTTCCTGCCGGTAGGTTGGAAGTCGCCGATGGGGGCCTGATATCAGTTGACGGCAAACCCATCGCTCAAGTAGGAGTGTACAGCTCCAACACTTTCGAAAAATATGGCGAAAATCTGTATACAGGTCCCGCCAAGTTACCCGCGATGGATGAAAGTCCAATCGCCGCAGGATCTATCGAATCCTCCAATGTAAATGCCGTCGAGTCGATGTTGGACATGGTCCGCATCGGACGACTCTTTGAACTTTCGCAAAAGTCCATCCAAAGCCAGGATGAGCTGTTGCAACGACTCATTAGTAGCCTGAACGAGTAATAGCTGGACTGAAGCGAAGCAATTCGTTTCGGAAGCAGGCGGAGTGAAGGATCGATCTCCGCAGAATCGCTCAGGGAAGGCGACGAATACGGTTACCGGTGTGAGGTAGCGGACCATCAGCATGTGCTGATCGACCGCCGTACCAATACCGAAATCGAAGGCTGAAACCGAATACCCATGATGCGATCGTTAAATACCGCCGGCACCGGAATGGTGGCCCAGCAATA
>DATFHI010000280.1:0-5542 GCA_035248525.1 Fimbriimonadaceae bacterium
TTGACTCGAGTCCAGCACCCATTCCTTTCCTTCATTGCGCCCTAAGGTCAGCCGGATCCACGCCGAGCGCGCAACGAGTTCGACAATGCCAATGAAGAGGGCAATCGCGGCTCCCATTACGATTGCGAAAACGGCCCGAGATGGTCCACCCACTTCGCCGGTGGTTCCGGCTTCGATGCCCTTCGCCGCAAGTTGGACCCCGGCTAAAGTGGCCCCAATGAGATCGAAAACTCCGCTTCCAATCGCTCCGCCAATTGCGCCGCCAATAAGGCCCTGCAGCATTCGTCGACCGCTCAAAGTGCTCGCACCAATCGCAAGCCCCAGGCAAGCTCCCAGGGGAGTCAATGCCAACACGCGCCAAGGCATGGTTTGCGGTGGCAAGTGCGAAATCTCCGCCAACTGCCCGCCCAGCCCGTAGCCAACCGAAGAGCCGATTGCACCGAAAATCAGACCGAGCGCCAAGCCGCGCAATGTGTGGATCTTTCCGCCCTGCAGCAAACCCGTGACGCCACCAACGCCCAGACCGATAAACGCGCCCAATGACAGGGTGAACAGCTGCTCCCAATTCTCCCAGGCTTGCCCGCCCGGCGCAGGGGCCATGGGCTCAAAAATGGCCCAACAAACCAAACCGGCGACCGCGCCCACAAAGACCTTGAGGAGAATGGTGCCCATCTATCCCTCGAAGCGTAACCTGGCTTCTCCCAACTGAATCTCATCTCCGGGCTTGAGTGGAGTTTCAGATGAAATCCGTGCCCCATTCACGTATGTCCCGTTGGAACTGCCGGCATCTCGGATGGAAACTGCATCGCCATCCCGAGTGATCACCGCATGTCGGCGTGAAACTGTCGTTTGGGTAACCAAAGCCAATCCATTACTTGCCTCCCGGCCGATGCTTGTTTCACCCTCGGACAGGGGGAAAACGTCTCCGCCATCTAAAATCAAACTTGGCTCCGAAACTGCAACAGTGGGGTGGACGGAAGCAACCGGCATGGGCACGTTCGGATCGGCGTCGTCGAGAATGATTTTCTCGGGAGCGGGCGGCATGATCGGCGTCGCGGGCACGGGAGCGGGCGGCATGATCGGCGTCGCGGGCACGGGATCTGCCTGGGCAGACGGGTCGCTTGGTTCAGGGACCTGCACTCCAACCTTTTGCAACTGCGCTTTGACTTTGTCCTGGTTATCCTTCATGTACTTCAAGCCAAAGTAAATAACTGCCGCCGCCGCTGCCAGTCCGAGCAGGTAGACAATGATGTTCCCGAGAAGGCTCCCGCGATTGCCCGCTTCCTTTTGCGGATCGCCTTGGGACGGTGCAGACACTTTTGCAGGTTGGGGAGCGTCTCCACTTTCCACCGTCTCAACGGGCTCATTTAGATTCACCGTAAACGTGGGATCGGGCGAGGGCCTCTTCAAATTCAGGGCATAGCTTTGGTGAGCGGGTTCAGCATCCTTTCCGTCCACGTTATAGCGAACGACCACGTCGACTTGGCCGGGAGGCAAGCCAAAGAAATCGGCGGTGCCGTTTTTCTTGGCGTCGATTTGGCTGGTTAATTCCCCGGTGGGAGTCTTGAGCGTTACAAAAGCCACGGCGACTGACTTTCCATCGTGCTCCACGTGGACCGATAATTTGCCAACCCTCTTAAAGTCGGCATCCGAAAGCTTCCAGGCGGACTTAATGTCCGATAACTTACGGGACGCCAGATTGCCCGACTTCCGGTCCCAAATCACCAGCAGATCCGTCGCCGAACCTTGGCGCGGCAGAGCGACCTGTGCCTCTTCGGTCTTCATCGTCGAAGCGGGCAAGGTGATCTTGTCCGTGATCCAAATTTCCCGTTCGCCTTTATTGGGAAATTGAAGATCGATGGTGCTTTGAGCAGCGAGAATCGCCGGCGCTAGTCCAAATATGGCGAAAAGGTGTCGTAATCGCAACTTGACACGATTGTAACCCTAGCGCTCGGCAAAGCATCCGCCAATTCACTCGCCGTATATCCAATCGGGCCGATTCGCCGCGCGCAAATGTCGCCCGCAAGCCCATGCATATAGACTCCCAAAGCCGCTGCGTCCAGTGGATAAAGAGCCTGCGCGAGCAGCGCACCAATCAGGCCAGACAGGACGTCGCCCATTCCGCCGGTAGCCATGCCCGAATTGCCAGTTGGATTTACTAGCGTTGGTTTTTCGGTCGATGCAATTAAAGAATAGACTCCCTTTAGAATCGAAACTTTCGCATACCGCTTCGCACATTCGGCAACCGCGCCAAAGCGGTCCCGCTCGATATCGTCCGTTTTTTTGGAAAGGAGTCGGGCCATTTCACCCGGGTGGGGGGTCAGTACTGCGGGCGAGTTGGGCAATTGCGTTCCGCTGCCGACAGCATTCAGGGCGTCGGCATCGATCACCGCCGGCAGACTCCACGATTTCCACACGTTAGCGAAGAATTCGCCCACCCCGTCTTGCTGAGACAAACCGGGACCAAAAACCGCGGCGTTTCCCTTGTCCATCCACTCAAGAACCATATCCGCGCCCTCAGCGGAAATTGCGCCAGCGACAGTCGGAAGCGGCATCAGCAGGCACTCCGGAATCTGGGTGGCAACCCGTCGGCATACTTCCGGGGTGCTGGCCAGGGTTACGAGTCCGGCTCCGCCTCGCATCGCTCCCCGGACCGCAAGCGCCGCCGCGCCCGACATCTTGTCGCTACCCGCAACGATGAGCAGTCGTCCACTGTCGCCTTTGTGGGAGCCGCGGGACCGGACGGGGACTCGTTCGGCAATCCATTCCTTATCCATCAACCGCATCGGAGTGGGTTGTTCCAATAGTTCGGAAGGGAACCCGATGCTATCGACCTTCCAATCCCCCGCGTGTTCCAACCCCACGTTTTGGAAGAGGTATGGCTTCGGAAGGCCAAAGGTAATCGTGGTGTCTGTCCGGATACTTTCTCCAAGTTCTTTCCCTGAATCGCAGTCGATCCCACTTGGAATGTCGACCGATAAAATCGGCGTGCCGCTCGCGTTTGCGGCCTTTATTGCGGATAGGATCTGGCCCTCGATCTGCCCTCGCGCGCCAGTTCCGAGCAAGGCGTCGACGATAAGGTCCGCCATCCACAAATCCTCAAGCGCTTTCTCGAATGAGGCATCTGAGGCAAATGTCACGGGAACGACGGCTTCTGCGCACCGAAGAAACTGGGAGCGGGCATCCTCGCCAAGGTCTTCTTCCGGGCTTGTGCATAGACACTTGACCTCGAAACCAGCGTTCTTGGCTAACCTGGCGGCTACAAAGCCGTCGCCGCCGTTATTGCCTTTGCCGCAAAGGAAAACAACTTTTCCGGAGAAGGGGAGCAACACGCCAATTTCGTCGCAAACCGCTTGCCCGGCCCGCTCCATGAGCGTTTCCACGCCGATGCCACGCTCGGCTGCCTGTCGATCCAGGTTCCGGCTCTGCTCCGCGTTGGCAATCCACATGGTTAACCCTCCTACGGAGCGGAGTGGTCAGAAGTTTTGATTTCCACGGAAACCAACCGTAACCCGCCGCCGCAGTCGATGTGAAAGAATCGTTGGCGTTTTGGAAACCGGCGGCGTTTGAAGAACTTCTTCCCACACTTCGCGCATTCGTATGTGACCTGTTGCCGAACCTGGTTCCGCTGAACTTGGTAGCAATGGGTCCGTTCGGGCGGGGCGCCTAAATCCTTCATCGCGTCCTTCCAAAACTGGCCGTGATTCGCGGCTTTCTTGCCGTGTCGGTGCACCGCAAGCAAGTGGGCATACTCATGAATGAGCGTAGAGTCGAGCCGCTCGGCATCGGTGAGCAGATTGCGGCTAAGTCCAATAGAGTTGGACTTGTAATAGGCGACTCCTGCCGTCACCCGGAGCGGCTTCCAAATTAAAGCAGGCCGCTGAGGAAGCGGATATTTTTCCATCAGCTCATCCAAGAGCGATTCTGCTCGTAATTCCAATGGGGTCATTGTGATTGCTTCGAGCGCTTTCCCTTGTACATTCGCCGATCTGCGCGCTGGAAGATCTCCTCAGCTCCGTCGTCGCTGTGCGCCCAACCAAAGGACGCGGTAATCGGCCATTCTTCGTCGTTTAGGCGCATCGAAGTGTTCAATCTTTCGATCAGCCGGACGACAAACTCCTCCGTGAAATCTTTAGGCGCGCGGTTCAGCAGAATGGCGAATTCATCCCCACCGATACGCGCGACCAAGTCGGTTTCCCGAACAGCTTGCCGCAATCGCCTTCCGAATTCAATCAGCGCCTCATCGCCCACCGCATGGCCGAAGTGATCATTGATGTCCTTAAAGCGATCCAAGTCGACGATTACCATCGCAAACGGTTCCAATGGCTCGTTCTCCAGTAAACGCTGCAGCTCCGACTGAAACTCCGCGCGGTTTGCCTGTCCGGTGAGCGGGTCGGTGAATGCCAGGTGGCTCATCTTCTGGACTTCTGCGACCAGTCTGGTGCGAAATGCGTGCCCCGCCGTGATGTCCGTCAGCACATCGATGAATCCCACAACTCGTTCACCACTCCCCACTAACTTGGCGGTTGAGATGATGCCCCGCCTCCGAACTCCGGTATGAGTGACATACTCCGTTTCGTAGCGGCCGTCTTCGCTCTTGATTCCGGGAATGAAATCCCCCACATGACGCCCAATCGCGTCATCTGCTGATAGCTCAAGCTGATTCGCAAGGTGATCGTTGATATAGGCAATCCTGCCCTTTGCGTTCCGGCGAAGAAAGCCTTGATTCATGTTGGCGAGCACGAAATCGAAATCCGAACCAGCCGGCCGAGCCCGTACCGTTTCGCCTTGGATTGCTTCCGAACACAAAATCCCGGCGCGCTCGCCTCCGTCGGTAACGAAGGGCGCTCCACGCCAGCGAATCTTTGCACTGTCATCCATTGAGAAATGCGCTTCGAACCCCCGGCCTCTTATGCACTCTTGGAGGCGGCTGTTCAGACTCGAAAATCGCGGGTCGGTGAACACATTGTCGACGTCGTGGAGCCCGCCCATGCGGTGGATGACCTTTCCCGACTCATTGAAAACCAGCAGCGAATCGAAAAGGGCGGTGAGCAACGACAAATGCATGCTCATGCCCAGGTTGCGTTAACGGACTTTTGCGCCTTCTGGCGCATCCTTATCAGGCTGCAAGAGGATCGCTCCGCCCGAAGCATCCACCGCCGCGAGGAGCATGCCTTGACTCTCTGCGCCCCGGAGCTTCGCCGGTTTCAAATTGAAAACCATGACAACCTGTCGGCCGATGAGATCGAGCGGGTCGTAATTGGCCCGAATTCCAGCGACAACTTGTCGGCGCTCACCCGCCACATCGAGTTGGAGCTTCAAAAGCTTGTCGCTACCGTCCAACGGTTCGGCTTCCAATACGCGCGCGACTCGTAAGTCAAGCTTGGCGAACTCGTCGATTGTAATTTGCGATGGCCCTTCCGCCGGCTGAGCGGTTGGAGTTGGCTGTGGAGCAGGGGTTGGGGTCGGGTTTGTGGTGTCCATTTTCTTTGTTAAATCCAGTCTTGGAAAGATGGGTGAGGGTTGGGGCAGAGTCGCGCCA
>DATFHI010000281.1:0-2852 GCA_035248525.1 Fimbriimonadaceae bacterium
CTACGTCGCAATTTGGGGATTTGGGGCAGCATGGTCCAAATGCGCCTTCGACCATTCGCGGTTCTCAAAATGCGGTTGCGAAAGGTGCAAAAGGTAGAATTTGAATCGAATGACGCTCCAATCAGAAGTTGTCCGTCCCGATCCGGTGGACATCCTGGGATTGCCCGTGGACCGATTGGACATGGCTCAGACTTTGGCGACTTTGGAAATGTTCGTCGCCAGCCAAAAGCCCCACTTGGTCGTTACGGCAGATGCCGCCGGTATCGTGCAAGCTCAATCCGACCCTGAGTGGAACTCAATTTTCAGATCCGCTGACCTGCGAACCCCCGATAGCGTGGGTGTCATTTGGGCGGCAAAGCGAAAAGGTAAGCCGATCTTGGAGCGAGTGAGCGGTGTCGACCTGGTGGACAAGATCTGCGCTTTGAGCGCCGACAAGGGCTACCGCATTTTCTTTTTAGGCGCGGCGCCCGGAGTGGCTGAGTTGGCCGCCGAGAAGTTACGTTTGAAGCATCCCGGCTGCAACATTGTTGGCGCGCGTCACGGCTACTTTCCAATGGAGTCCGACACGGTGGTGGCAACCGAGGTCGCCCAAGCCAAGCCGGACTTCCTTTTGGTGGCGATGGGAATTCCGCGCCAGGAGAAATTTATCCGGGCCACGCAAGACCTTGTTCAGGCGCCCGTCGCAATGGGGGTTGGGGGATCATTCGACGTGTTTTCGGGGAAGGTGAAGCGTGCGCCGAAGCTGTTCCAAGCCATGAAGATCGAGTGGCTTTGGAGGCTACTTCTGAATCCAAAAAAGATCGCAAAGGCGAAGAACCTGCCAATTTTTGCCTGGCGGGTTCTGCGAGCGGGCAAGTGAAGATTTACACTCGAACCGGTGATGACGGATCCACCGGCATAATGGGGAGCCGGCGACTGCAAAAGTTCTCCGAGCGGATCCAATCGATCGGGGAATTGGACGAACTGAATGCAGCGATAGGTGTTGCCAGAGCGTCGACAAGCTCCCCAGAGCTTTCGGGGTGGTTAGAACGAATTCAGAATTGGATATTCGAAGCCGGCTCAGAATTGGCCGCTCCGGGCGACCCGCGATTCGAATCGATCAACAATTCCCAGGTGGAATCTCTTGAAACTTCAATCGACGAGTGGACTCGGCAGTTGCCGGAAATCAAGAATTTCATATTGCCGGGAGGATCTGTTTCCGCCTCGGCGGTCCACCTGGCGCGGGCAATTTGTCGCCGAGCGGAGCGAACCGTCGTAAAGCTCTCAAACGTCGAAACCGTGCGGCCCGAAATTATCGTATTCCTCAATCGACTTGCGGATTGGCTGTTTTCCGCAGCAAGATTCGCCAACTACGAATCAAATATCGAAGAGACAATCTGGAAAAAAGGCAACTGAACTATGCTGACTCAAGCTATTGCTATCTTGGCCCTGAGCGCTTCGGCGGCGCCCCAAGAACCTACCGCGAAGGACCTCATCCAAAAGATGTTGGGTCGCTACTACGCAGCAAAAACGCTGGTAGGCAAGATCAGGTTGACGGTTAGCACCGAAACCGGATCGGCCAGTTTGGATACGGTGCTCCAATATGAGCGCCCAGCTAAGCTTTATATCAAGCAGCAGAAGTCGGTGGCGAACCCCGATCCGGAAGTGCCGTCCACTTGGCTGGTCACAAGCGATGGCAATACGTTTTCTTACCAAGTCCCGAACGATCGATACGCCGCTTCTCCGGGTTTGAGATTGGTGGAACCCGTTCACAACCAGCGCGTCAGTGTCACCCAGGATATCGGTTCAATCTACGCAGCATCGAGCAAGAGCATCGGCGACCGGTCGACGCCGCTCGACATCGCGATCTCCGCTCGTTCCGATCTTGCCTATCGGCGAGACCAGTGGATCAACTACCGCATTCAAGGCACTCAACAGATGCGCGGGAAGGATGCGTATCTGATTGTTGGCGACTTCCGAGAGTATGCCGGGGCCGTGAAGAGCGGCACCTACCGGATGGCCATAACCGCCGACGGAGACCTGTTGCAATATGCCGAAGAACTGCACGTGGCAGTTGAAGCAGGCAACAATCCCAAATCCGTGAAAGTAACGAGTGTCTGGGACGTTGATCTGCAGATCGACGGAAAAGTCGATCCCGCCTTATTTAGGGTCGTCGTACGTTAGTCAGAACTTTTTTCTTTGCAGTACGTCCTGAATGTTGGAGTTCGGGCTTTCGGAATCTATACATTTTTGGGTAGATTAGAAATATGCCCGTCCTGGACGATAAGCGCATGACATTTGCCGACCTCAAACACGGCATGACCGTACGAGTTAAAGCCATCGAATTGGAAACTCCTGAGTGTCGGCGGCTTGAAGAAATGGGACTAACTCTGGGCACTCGTTTTCGAGTCGTCAAGGTCGCCCCTTTTGGCGATCCCATCGAGATTGATTTGCGCGGATACCGACTCTGCCTGCGAAAAGGTGAGACCTTGGGATTCGTTCTTGAGATGGCGGACTAGGCGCCTTCCATGCTTGTCGCTCCGAATAAGACCCTAACTGTAGCCGTCGTCGGCAACCCAAACGCCGGTAAGACGACCCTCTTTAACGCGCTGACCGGTTCCCATCAAAAAGTGGGGAATTACCCCGGGGTCACGGTCGAGCGGGTTTCCGGAAAGCTGAAACTGGGGGAGTTGACCGTCAATTGCGTCGATATCCCTGGTCTCTACAGCCTCAAAGCCGTGTCAGAAGACGAGCGGGTGGCGGTCGACGCCATTACCGGGTCTGACCCCGAGAGCCCGCGTCCCGACCTATTGGTTTGCGTAGTCGATGCGTCCAACCTAGAACGCAACCTCTTCCTGTACAGCCAAATCGCG